>JAPLDN010000015.1 GCA_026391755.1 Bacteroidota bacterium | reverse complement strand
TTGGAATCTGATACAAAACATAGATATGTGTTGTGTCGTTCAGGTAAAAATATGGATATGACCAAAATCCAGGTTTAAAATTTAAAGTTTCTTCCGTTAGTGCAGATAACAACTTTTTAAACTTTAAACTGTCCGGATAATTAATAAGCTGACAGGACTTGCCTGAGGAAAATTTAATAACGCTGTTCTTCTGATAGTCCAGCAATTCGACTTGAATTCCCTCGAGGATATCATTGTATTTCACAACTTGTTGTAAAAAAATGTCCAGGTCGTTATTTTTATGATAATAAAAAGTCTGGTATGAAACATTCTTTGCCAACTCTTCGGTTCCAACTGTAATCCGGGAAATCCTGGAAACAATCAGGTCGCTTTGATTAATAGCACCTTCTTCAATTTTTCCGATCAATACTATGATACTCCCCAATGTTCGGACAATAAATGCAGCGAGTTAAGATATTTTCATGCTACAATTTGTGTCGGATAAAACGGGAAATAACTTTTGGCTTCAAATGCCATAAAAAGTTATTCTCGTTTTAGGCCGCTAATACATACTTCTGTTTTGGAGTATGATAATCCAGAGATTGGTGCAATCTTTCCTGATTGTAAAACTGAAAATACTGTTCCAGGCCTTTCCATAAAGATAGACCATTATCATACACATTCAGATATACGTTCTCATATTTGACTGACCGCCATAATCGTTCGATAAATATATTGTCAAGGGCTCTTCCTTTTCCATCCATTGAGATCTTTATGCCATTGCCAATTAGCGTATTAATAAATACTTCACTGGTAAACTGGCTACCCTGATCGGTATTGAAGATTTCAGGAACACCGTGGTTCTTGATTGCTTCCTGGAGTACTTCGGTACACCATTGGGCACTCATTGTATTAGATAATGACCATTGAACAACGTATCTGCTGTGTAAATCGATAATGGCTGTCAGATACATAAAACCAGTTTTCATCGGGATGTAGGTAATATCCATTGCCCAGACCTGATTACATCGTTCTATTTTCAACCCCCTGAGTAAATACGGATATTTGTAATGCGTTTTATCGCTGATTGTAGTGTGGGGTTCTCTGTAAATTGTTTGCCAGTTCATTAACTTCATCAAACGGCGCACTCGTTTCTTGTTTACCTTGAACCCAGCCAATATGAGCAAGGCAGTAAGTCGTAACACACCATAAAAAGGAGTGGAGAAATACTGTCTGTCCAATTGTCGCATGATTGCCAAATTCTCTTCTGACTCACCCGATGGGATATAGTAAAAACCACTTCTGGTAAGTGTAAGTAACTGGCATTGGGTCGAAATACTCAAAAAAGGACAGCAAGGATCAATCATACCTTTTCGTTGTTCAGAACTGATCATTGCAGCTTTTTTTTTAACCAATCATTCTCAACTTTTAGTTGACCAATCTGGGCGTACAAGACCTGCGAGTCCACTCCTTTCTCTTTTGCTTCAGGTGGATCGGTGGAAAATACATTGCCGAAATTCTTTAACGCAATAGCTTTCCATGTAGTTATCTGACCTGGTAAGAGTTCATACTTTTTGGCCAATACTTCAAGGGACTGGCGCTCTTTGAGCGATTCCAAAACAACTTTGGTCTTAAATTCATTACTAAATCTTCTCCGTGTGAGTGACATAAATTTTAATTTAAAGATGATCAATTTATATCTTAACTCAGTGTCCTATTTTTGGGGAGTATCATATACTTTTAACCTCCGGTTTACACCGGAGCTTATTCAAATTCAAGCCCTCCGGGCTTAACTTAACGACATTGCCTTTATGGGACAACAGAAAGTTGTATTTTCGTTCATTCTACCCACATCCGGTTCCTATAGGAACCCGGATTATTAATTTAAAACATTTATGAGGTTGTCTCATAAATCAATAAACTCGCTGGACCAGTCACCCCGAATTCATTTCGGGGTC
>JAPLDN010000107.1 GCA_026391755.1 Bacteroidota bacterium | reverse complement strand
ATGAGAAAATTGATCTGTTCAGGGACCATTTAGAGCCGGGGATGGTCATTTTGACCCACAAAAAATATGAATTTTCAACTGTGTTCATCCCGGGCTACTGGACCCATTCGGCCCTGGTCGTATCCCCTGATCTTATAGTCGAAGCTACAGGGAAAGGAGTTCGCATGAATACGATGGAATCTTTTTTCTCGACAATTGATGATTTTATCGTTTTAAGGCCCGGGTTCTGCTGCCAGGATACGATGAAGAAAGCAGTGGAACAGGCCAGGATGCTGATCGGGTATCCGTTTAGTTTTGATTTCCGCAACACAAATGAAATGTTTTATTGTTCGGGGTTGATTTGCTGGGTTTACCTCCAGACACTGATTGATAAAGAGACTTCCCCGAATATTCCGGCTGTCTTAAAAAACTTTCGAAACGGTAACATTATCAGACCCATGGATCTCTATATACATCATGATGACTGGGAGGTTTTGGGTTGTTTTAATGAACATTTTCAACGTATCATATAAAAGTTTCAAGAACCAATAAGTACCAACCTTAAAAGGAGTTGTTATGAAATGGATAAATAAAAATTGGTTATACGCATTCCTGCCTTTAGCTCTTGTTATAACGGGAGTGATATTCATGCTGCCAAGCAGTTGCAAGAAAGATGCCATTACCCTCAAAATTCCAAATGTAACAACAGGCCCGGTGAACAACATTACAGAATCCTCGGCTTCCTGCGGCGGTGATGTTACTTACGATGGTGAAACTTCTGTAACAGAAAGAGGAGTATGCTGGAGCACCAGTGAAACACCAACAACCGCCGATGACAAAACCATCAACGGCCAGGGAACTGGAAGTTTCACAGGCAGCATATCGGGTCTGACGCCCAACACGCTTTACCATGTATGTGCATATGCTGTAAACGGTGTAGGTATCGCTTACGGCAGCATCTGGTTTATCCATACCGGCTCGGGAACGGTCAAAGACATCGACAGCAATCTGTATCATACTGTGACCATCGGCACACAGGAATGGACATGCGAGAACCTGAAAACCACCAGGTTGAATAATGGTGCAGCAATGGTAAAGTTACATGTCCTTTCAGATTGGCAAAACTGCACTCAACCGGGCTATGGCGGGTATGAAGGCAATGATGCATTATATAACACCTACGGTCCGTTATATAACGGGTATGCTGCAGGCAGCGGCAAACTTTGTCCAAATGGCTGGCATATTCCTGACACTAATGAATGGAACACATTGGAGGTTTTCCTGGGCGGCAGTATTGTCGCCGGAGGAAAACTGAAAGAAGCAGGAACACAGCATTGGATCGCCCCAAATAAAGGAGCAACTAACGAGAGTGGTTTTTCAGCTCTTCCCGGAGGATTTCTTTACAGCACGGGCGGGGGTTGTTTTGCCCCCGGATTTCAGGAGATTTATACAAATGGTTTATGGTGGTCCCAGACTCAGGGGACTTCGGGGTTTTACAACTTTTGTCTGGGTGCTGACACTTCACGGATTTACCGGGGGTGGGGCGGAGGAATAACAGATGGATTATCGGTTAGATGCATCAGGGATTAATCTTACGCGCTTGAGTAGTGAACATCCCCTGATCTCAGCCGTTTCCGGTTTTTCCCTTACCTTTGAGAGACCAATACTGTTCCATGTCGTTAAGAAAACTGGCGCTTTTATTCCTACTTGTAATCTGCTGTGCATCTGCTCATTCCCAGAAGGTCGCCCTGATACTTTCAGGCGGTGCCAGCAAGGGCGGGGCGCATATAGGAGTGCTCAGGGCCCTTGAAGAACAGCATATTCCCATCAGTTTCATTGCCGGGACATCGGTAGGCGCAATCATAGGCGGACTATATGCTTCGGGCTACACCCCCGACGAGATCGAAGCCCTGATCAGTTCGGAAGAGTTCCAGAAAAATGCCCTGGGCCTGATGTATGACGAATACGTCTATTATTACAGGAAGGAGGAACCCAATGCATCCTGGATATCGATGGATATCAACCCGAAAAAAAAACTGACTTCCTCCCTTCCAACCAACCTGAAGTCCCCTTTCATGATTGACTTCCGCTTCATGGAACTGTTTTCTCCCGCAAATGCTGCCGCAGGGGGTGATTTTGATAAGCTTTTCGTGCCTTTCCGTTGCGTTGTGGCCGACATCGACTCCTCATCTGCAGTCATAGTGAAACAAGGAGACCTCTCTAGCGCTATCAGGGCATCCATGAGCATTCCATTTGTATATAACCCTGTAATTCTTAACAATAAACTGATGTACGACGGAGGTATGTATAACAACTTCCCGACTAACGTTGCCGCTGATGATTTTAAAGCGGATGTCATTATCGGCAGCCGTGTGGCTGAACGCTATGACAAGCCCGATCCCGAGGACATCGTTTCACAATTGCTGATCATGCTGATGGGGAAACAAAGCTCCGGCATCCCTTACCCCAACTCGGTGCTGATCCTCCCGAATGTACCTTCGGTGGACCTGCTTGATTTCGGCCACACCAGGACTCTTGCCGATAGTGGTTATGCTGCTGCTATGCGCAAAATCCCCGCGATCCGAAAACTGGTACACGACAGTGTTTCAGCCGAAGATCTCATCCGCAGAAGGGAAGCATTTAAAAATTCTATGCCAGGGCTTGTTTTTGATTCGATTATCACAAAGGGTCTTACCAGGTCACAAAATGCCTATGTAAAACAGGTGCTCAAACATGGCCGGGAACTGGTCAACCTCGACGAACTCCGTCCTGAATATTACCGGTTTATAGATGAGGGTTTTGTTAAAACGATCTATCCAGGGGCCAGGTTCAATTCCAGGACCGGGCATTACGACCTTCTGCTCGATATTCGCACAGCCGACAAATTCAGCGTGGACTTCGGGGGTAATCTTTCTCTTGGGACGGTAAATGAAGCCTTCCTTGAATTGCGGTATAAATACCTCTGGAACAAAGCCCTGCACTTCCTTGCAAACGGGTATTTCGGCAAGTTCTATGCCTCTGCAAAGCTTGGGGCCAGGGTTGACTTCAACTCCAAATACCCCTGGTACATCGACCTTAATTATACGTATAACCACTTCGATTATTTCAAGAATGCGACCTTCTTCTTCGACGACAAAACACCCAGTTACATCATTGAACGTGAATATTTCGGAGACCTTTGCATTGGGCTTCCCATCACCAATTCAGGGAAACTCGGGATAGATCTCACGTATGCCTTCACAAATAATAAATACTACCAGTCGAACCAGTTTTCGAGGTATGATACAGCCGACCAGACCGGGTTTAATTTCCTGGCCCCATCGGTTTGCTTTGACCTTAACAACCTTAACAGGAAGCAGTATGCATCGGCAGGGGCCAGGTTGAGGATAAGCCTTTCTTACATTAACGGGATTGAAGATTTTCTCCCGGGATCGACCAGCACCGAGAAAAATGAAATTGAGAACCACCATGACTGGTTCTGTTTCAGGCTTCTTTATGACAATTATTTTAACTCATTCGGTCCGGTGAAATTAGGCTTCTATGGTGAGGCGGTGGTTTCAAACCAGGCCTTGTTCAGTAATTATGTTTCAAGCCTGATTCACGCGCCGGCATTTCAGCCTGTGCCGGAAAGCCAGACCCTGATTTTACCAAACTTCAGGGCCCTGAGTTATGCAGGAGCAGGGCTCAAGGTGATTATAAGGGTGTATAAAAAAATAGAATACAGGCTTGAGGGTTATCTTTTTCAGCCTTACCAGGAGATCCTCGAGGACCCTGACAATCATACTGCATCCCTGGGGCCCGTGTTCAGTAAGCGCTCTGTCATAGGCTCCACTTCATTCGTTTACAACAGCCCTCTTGGTCCCATTTCACTGGGTGTTAACTATTACGACAAATCGCCCGATAGTTTCCATCTCAACCTGAATTTCGGTTTTATCATCTTTAACCGCCGCGCTATGCCCTAAGGCCCGGGGGATTGATTTCGTTAGCCTTATTATATTATTTATTATCTTTGCTTCACGTTTACAACTAATCATTACCGGCCCAGGTCGGACTCTGAACAATAATATGCATAATTGGAGTTTATATTATAATGGAAAACACAGAAAACACCCCGAATCCCGGGCCAGTAGAAGATACTGCACGGGAGGAGAATTCTTCATCTGCAGTTATCGCGGAACCTATTAACATTAACCCTCTGCCCACTGAGTCAGATCAGACAGAAAAAGTAATAACCGAAGAATTCCACACCGAACTGGTAGAACCTTTAGCCGGTAACCAGGAAGAGCATCTTGAAGAGCTTGTGGCTGAGCATGAAGAAGAGGAACATCTTGAAGAGCTTGCAGCCGAGCATGAAAGCCACGAAACCCAGGTAAATTACGACCAGATGTCGCGTGCCGAACTGGTCGATCTCCTCGAAAAAGTAGTCAAAGAAGACGATATCAATGTGATCAAAACCAGGATTGCACTGATAAAAGTCGCTTTCCTGAAAAAGAAAAAAGAGGAAAGTCTTACCAAATACGAAGCAGCCCTTGGTGCAGAAGGAGAAGCTAAAGAAGGTGAAGTAAAAGAAGAACTTCCTGCAGAACAGGATGAACTGGATACAAAGTTCAACGAGATCTTCAATATATACAAGGCTAACAAGGCGAGGTATATTGAGGAACAGGAAAAACTTAAGAACGAAAACCTGAAGAGGAAACTCCAGATCATCGAGGATCTGAAGCAGCTCATCGGATCTGAGGAAACCCTGAAAAAGACCTACGATGAATTCAAAGCCTTACAGGAACGCTGGAAGAATGTCGGCATGGTACCCAGGGGCGAGATCAATAACCTCTGGCAAAACTATCATTTCCTGGTTGAGAAATTCTTCGAAAAAGTAAAGGTTAATAAAGAGCTGAAGGACCTTGACCTGAAGAAAAACTTTGAAGCCAAGATGGCGCTTTGCGAAAAAACCGAAGAACTGCTGCTTGAAACATCCATCCTGAAATCCTTCAAGAAACTCCAGAAATACCACGAGGAATGGAAAGAAATAGGCCCGGCTCCGGCAGATAAAAAGGACGATATCTGGGAAAGGTTCAAGAATGCGACCGACAAGATCAACGAACGCCGCAGGGAACATTATACCCGTATAGAAGATGAACAGGGTAAAAACCTCGAAACAAAAACTGCTCTTTGCGAACAGGCCGAAGAGGTCCTCACCTCCAAAAATGAAACAATAAAGGAGTGGCAGGAGCAGACTAATAAGGTCAACGAACTGATGAATATATGGAAGAGCATTGGTCCTGTGCCTCAGAAGGTGAATGCCGACATCTGGACAAGGTTTAAAACCAGCCTGGATGCTTTCTTTTCCAATAAAAAAGAATTTTTTGATAAGCTGAAAGACCAGCAGCTGCATAACTACAACCTCAAGGTTGAACTGTGCATGCAGGCCGAATCGCTTAAAGCCAATACCGATTGGAAGAAGACCAGCCAGGAAATGATCCGTCTGCAAGGTGAATGGAAAAAAATAGGCCCCGTACCAAAGAAACATTCCGACAAGATCTGGAAACGTTTCAGGGCGGCCTGTGACGAATTTTTCAATGCAAAATCCTCATATTTCAGCAATGTTCAGTCCCACGAAGAAGAAAACCTGAGTAAGAAAAACGATCTGCTGAAGAGGCTTAACGAATATGAGTTCAGTGAAGACAAGAACGCCAACCTTGAGATCCTGAAGAACTTCCAAAGGGAATGGTCCGAGATCGGTCATATTCCTATCAAGGAGAAAGACAGGCTGCAGAACGAATTCAGGGCCGTTGTCAACAAGCATCTCGACCATCTTAAGATCAGCGAAATTGAGATCTCCACCCTGAATTACCAGAACAGGATGGACCATCTTAAGAATGATCCCAATGCAAGGAGGGTGATAGGCCGTGAGAAGGAACTTCTGATCAATAAGATCAGTAAGATTAAAGAAGATGTTAACCTCTGGGAAAACAATATCGGCTTCCTGGCCAAATCAAAAAATGCGGCCATTTTGAGAGAAGAATTCGAGAATAAGATCAATAAGACAAAGAGCGAGTTGAAAGTCCTGGAAGCCAAGCTTAAGATACTGAAGCAACAGCAGGTTTAGACCTGCCATGCATTTCCGGCTTTGCCGGGCTTGTTCCTGATCTCTGTTTTATGGGAGGAAATTCAATCGGAAAAATTCTCGTGCTGACCACCTTCGGGGAATCACACGGCGCTTGTACCGGCGGAGTCCTTGACGGATTTCCTTCTGATTTCCCATGCGACCTTCACTTCATACAATCGGAGCTCAACCGCAGGGCTCCCGGTTTCGGTGATTTCTCATCACCCCGCAAGGAAGAAGACCGAATTGAGATCCTGTCGGGTATCTTTGAAGGTAAGTCCACGGGGGCTCCTATCGCTTTCATTATTCCAAACAAAGATCACCGTTCGGAGGACTACTCTGGTGTTAAAGACATTTTTCGTCCCTCGCATGCCGATTATGCCTGGGAACAGAAGTTCGGGCACCGTGATTACCGCGGGGGTGGCCGTATTTCGGCCCGTGAGACAGCTGCCCGGGTTGCCGGTGGGGCTTTTGCCAGGATGTTCCTTATCTCAAAAGGAATTAAAATACACGCGCTGGTGTGTGAAATTGGCGGATTTAAATTTCCTGCTGAAGAAGCAGCTGCCAATGACTATCTGAAAGCTTTGAAAGAAGCCGGTGATACTGCCGGGGGAATAATCCAATGTGTTATCAGCGGACTGCCGGCCGGATTAGGGGAGCCTGTGTTTGATAAATTACAGGCAAGCCTTGCCAGAGCTATGATGAGCATCAATGCCGTAAAAGGATTTGAATACGGATCAGGGTTCAAAGGAGCAAAGATGAAAGGCTCTGAACACAACGATTCTTTTATAGTTTCTGAAGATGGAAGTTTCCGCACTTCAACAAATTTCTCAGGTGGCATCCAGGGCGGCATTTCAAACGGGATGCCGGTTGAGTTCAGGGTAGCGTTTAAGCCTGTTTCGTCTATCCTGCAACCCCAGGAAACTATCGATAAACAAGGCCGGCCGGTGCAATACACTGGCGGAGGCAGGCATGATGTTTGCGTCGTCCCGCGAGCCGTCCCCATCGTGGAAGCCATGGCAGCGTTGGTTATTGCAGACCACATTCTCGTGAACCGTGAATCGTGACCCGGATCACGATTCACGCTAAAGAGGTTCCTGCTGGCTCAGGCAGTGCCAGGACCCCAGCCCCCAGATGATCTCAACCGAATCAATTCCCACTACCTTATGGTCGGGAAAGCATTGTTCAATTATTCGCATTGCCTGATCATCCTGTTTGCACCGGTACAGGGGAACAATCACTGCATTGTTGGAGATGTAGAAATTAGCATATGATGCCGGGAGCCGCTGATCTTCAAACACAATGGGATCGGGCATGGGCAGTTCAACAATGTCGGGCTGCTTACCGTTTAGCAGGCGGAAAGTCTTCAGTTTTTTAAGGTTAGCCTCCAGTATGGCATGATTGGGATCGAGGCGGTTGCTCTCGACCATAGTAATCACGCCGTCGGGTTTGAAAAAGCGGGTGATATCATCAATATGCCCATTGGTATCATCCCCCTCAATGCCCTCGTCAAGCCATAAAACCTGGCTTACCCCATAAAAATTCAGCAGGTATTCCTCTATTTCATGCTGTAATAAGTGCGGATTACGGTTCTCGTGGAGCAGGCATGCCGTCGTAGTGAGCAAGGTACCTTCCCCGTTGAAATCCACAGCCCCTCCTTCCATTACTATACCCGGATAATACACGGGAAGCTTAAGGAATTTCCCAACCAGCCCTGGTATCTGTTCATCGAGATCGTGGAGGTATTTGCCACCCCAGGCATTGTATCTCCAGCTTACGATGGCTTTGGGGTGCCTGGCATGAGGATTAAGCAGGAAAGCCGGTCCGTGGTCCCGGCACCAGGCATCGTTGGTGGGATGAATGAAGAGATCGATCTGTGACATATCCACTCCTTCTGCCGAAAGTGTTTCGGTGACATTCTCTCTCAGGGCTTCATCCCTCACATTGATACATACCCTCTCCCCTTTCGAGATTTCCCTGATGAAGGCATTGTAATATGGAAATATATTCTGCAGGGTGCCTGGCCAGGAATACGAGTCACTGTGAGGATAACTGAGCCATGTAGCCCT
>JAPLDN010000128.1 GCA_026391755.1 Bacteroidota bacterium | reverse complement strand
ATGGTATCCTGGGATTTACCCAGCTGCTGAAAGAGGAATTGCAGTCCTCGGAATTCTCACACGTAATTGATGAAATAAATACTTCCGCCACAAGGCTTGAGACATTTTCAAAAGCTGCTTTGCTGCTTACCGAGATGCAGGCGCAGTCGGGGTTTGTTAAGGAACCTGTTTGGATAAAGCAGCTCGTCGGCGAAACGATCAGCGAAATGCAGGATGAGTTACAGCCTAAGAAATTAGTTATTCACCAGGAAGGAAATGCAATTAAAACCGAGATTCAAGGCGACTATGCACTCTTGAAGATTGCACTGAAATGCCTGATAGGGAATGCTATCCGGTATTCACCTGATGGAGGCATTATTACTATATCGGTCAATTTGCAAAAGGAATCTCTTTTCTGCACAGTGCAGGATCAGGGCGTTGGATTCCCCGAAGGAATCCCCGAGAAAATCAACCTGTACCTCACTTATATGGATCAACAGTACTCAGGTTCTGTCGGGTTTGACCTCGCTCTGGTCAAACTGATCATTGATGCTCATGAAGGCAGCATTGTCACAGGCAATAACCTGGAGAGCCCGGGGGCATTTATCAGGCTGATATTCTATTTATAACCTTACATCGCTATTACATGATACCATAAACAGCTTAACCGGCCGGACAATTCACCGTATATTAAGGAGTTCAATTAAAAAATTTCTTTTATTTATTGTTGATATTTTCAACACTTGTTGAAAAATTAAACAGTGTTGTTAATATTATTGTTAATCAATCTTTTAGACATGATAAATGAAATAACTGTATATTTATTCAACATCTTTGTGTTTAATTTTTCCACACGAACTGCTTCTATTTATTTGATTTTCTTGCACTTATCTCATTTTTTTTACTTTGGCACTATTATTGATATAGGTATATCTGTTCTGAATCAGAAATTATTTAGCTATGAAAATCAAACTTATCCCTATTCTCTGCCTGCTGGTCACTTTCTGTTGCAGCAATCTCTGCAGCATAGTAGCAAACAGTAAAACCAATCCACCCTCATCGGGATCAATTAGTGTTTATTGCAGCCCTGAGCTTTATAACCTGGCAACCAAATGGGCAGGCGAGTATGCTATTGCAAATCCCGGTCATTCCGTCAACGTGATCAAAACAGGAGAACCGGGCATCAGTTCTTTAATAAATGAGAAGAATATATGCTTTGTTGGGGAAGAATCAACCGCATCAGAAAAACATGGACCAGTTTTCCAGATTGTTGTTGGGCGGGAGATTATCGTTCCTGTTATCAGTTCGAAGAATCCTTTCCTGAAGGAAATATATGAAAAAGGCATTTCCAGCAGTGCTTTAGCCCAAAGCCTGCAGGCTCCCGGCAAAATGAAATGGGGGACTTTGCTCAATAATGACCAGTCGGCCACGGTAAGGTATTTTATTCTTGATAATGATTTCACTAAAGCAGGGGTCAGGGATTTCGTTAAAACCGACCAGGCCTCTGTCGGGGCTTTGAAAAGTGAAAATCCTAAAGAACTTATCTCTTCAGTTCAGAATGATCCTTATGCAATAGGGTTTTGTAGGATGACTGATATTTTCAACCCCAACACCTCAACCTTCACACAAAACATCCTTCTTATGCCAATCGATAAAAACGGTAACGGGAAGATGGATTATATGGAAAAGATCTACGACAATTTCCAGGATTTCACCAGAGGGGTTTGGATCGGGAAATACCCTAAAGCATTAACCAATAATATTTACTGCATTTCAAAAACCAAACCGTCTGGCGAATCTGAGATTGCTTTCCTGAACTGGGTCCTCTCTTCAGGCCAGGCTTTACTTCCGGCAAATGGTTATTCTGATCTTGTGAGTAACGAAAGGCAATCGCAAATGGATAAACTGATCGTTTCACCCGTTTATGCAGAGGCTCCTCAGGAAACGAATTCGACCGCCAGGCTGGTTTTAATGATCCTGGTCATGCTGGTGGCAATAAGCTTTACCCTCGACCTGGTCATAAGGAAATACAGGAGTTCAAGGACACAACCGAATGAAACCCGCTCAGGTGAGTTAATGGTATTTGACGAAGAGAACGTCAATATTCCCAAAGGCTTGTATTTTGATACATCCCACACCTGGGCCTTCATGGAACAGGATGGGACCGTAAAAATAGGAATCGACGATTTTATTCAGCATATCACTGGCACTATCACCAGCATAGGTATGAAAAACCCCGGTATCAGTATCAAAAAAGGGGATCAGCTTTGTATCCTGATACAGAAAGGAAAACATCTGATCATTCATTCTCCTGTTTCGGGAACTATTATGGAACAGAATTCAGAATTGTCAGCTGATTCTTCGGTGATCAACAAGTCACCGTATTCCAAAGGATGGGTTTACAGGATCAGACCCGACAACTGGGCAAGGGAGATTGAATTTTTATCCATGGCCGATAAATACAAAACATGGTTAAGCACCGAGTTTACCCGGCTCAGGGATTTTCTCGCTTCCATTTTACCGTCAGCAAGTCAGGGATATACAGGGATCATTCTCCAGGATGGAGGGACGCTCAAAGACCATGTCCTTGCCGATCTCGGTCCTGAAGTGTGGGAAGATTTCCAGACAAAGTTCATTAATACTTCAAGATAGGCAGGTAAAGAAAGCATTCTAAAGCCGATGGAAGAACCGGATTAATCAGGGAGGACGGTTTGAACCTGGTGCAGGAACAGAGAATTAGTAAAAAAACCGGTGTCAGATCACCGGTTTTTTTTATATTGCAGTGAAAATAATCCAATGGTGAAAAATAGTCCTATAAAGCCGATTTTCAGGAAATACGTTCAATTTCGTTCATCGATATACAGCCGGGTTGTTTTTGTCATATTCGTTTCCTCGGTCTTCCTTTTCGTTTCCTTCAGCATTATCTTCCGTTCGGTAAACGAGCAGTACCTGAATACCGTGATCCGCCAGAACGGAAACAATATAGGCTCCATTGTTGGTGGGTCTCTTTATCATTCCATGCTGGAGAATGATAAAAGCACCCTTCAGAACACACTAGATATAATCAATACAATGCCGGGAATTGATGAAGTCAATATGTACGACAGCAAGGACAACCTGGTGTACACATCCATTCCATCCGACTCAAATACTTTTCACAGCAACCCGAACTGTATAAGCTGCCATAACAATCTCGCAGCAATGTTTCCGGGAAAAGGGAAACACTATAAGATCATCAATGCCGACAGCTATTGCAGGATGAGTCACAAAGACAGCAAAAACAGGCATCTTCTTATCAAGCTGCCTATACTTAACGAAAAATCATGCTACGAAAGTTCCTGTCATGCGCATCCTCCCAAGGAAGAGTTGCTCGGTTCCCTGATCATCAAGATCCCACTGGCCGAACTTGATACGGCCATACAGAAATCTTCAACCGAGTTTTTCCTGCTTGCCATACTTACGACTCTTGTCCTTGTTACAGTTCTTATAATATTCACCCGGCAAAGGATTAAAAAACCACTGAATGCCCTGGTTAAAGCAAGTATTGCTGTTTCTAACGGTGACACGAGCACCCGCCTTTTAATCAAGACTAATCAGCTTGAGGACATGAAAATGGTATCCTATGCATTTAATGAAATGCTTGACAACCTTCAGGCAGCGACAAACGAGCTGGAAAACTGGTCGCAGCAGCTCGAATACAAGGTCCGGAAGAAATCAGAAGAGTTAAGCGCAGCCCAGAACGAAATGATCCATATTGAACGGCTGGCTTCGCTTGGAAAACTGTCATCCTCAGTGGCCCATGAAATAAACAATCCCTTATCAGGCATCCTCATCTATTCAAAGCTTATTTATAAACAGCTCAGCAATCCCGAATTATCTGCAAGCAAACGGGAATCCATGCTGAAACATTTAAAACTTATTGAAAACGAGGCAAAACGTTGCGGTGATATTGTTAAAGGCCTGCTTGAATTTTCGAAAAAAGACCAGGAGGATTTTGAGCCCCGGCATCTGCATGAGATCCTGCAGGAAACATATGAATTAATGACACATCCGATTAAAATTGCAAACATCCAATTTTATACAGATTTCACGGCAACTTCCGACCTGATTTATTGCAGCCCCAACCAGATCAAACAAGCTTGCATTGCTATGCTGGTAAATTCAAGCGAGGCAGTGCATGAAAACGGGGAAATAATCATCAGGACACTAAATCCGAATGAAGAAACTGTGAGTTTGGAGATCGTAGATAATGGCATAGGAATATCTGCGGAAGACGTTCCCCATATTTTCGAACCTTTCTTTTCGACCAAGCATAATGCAAGTGGAATAGGTCTTGGGCTGGCCATAGTCCACGGAATTGTGCAAAGCCACAATAGCAAAATACAGGTAAAGTCTGAGCCCGGGCAGGGGACTACTTTCTCAGTAGTAATACCTTTGATAAAAAATTAAGACACTTAGAATGGACAAAAAGATCTCAATATTAGTTGTGGATGATGAAGAATCGGTAAGGGATTCATTAAGCAACTGGTTTATTGAAGACGGCTTCAGGGTGGAATCTGCCGGGAATGCCAAGAAGGCGCTGCAGCTCATCGAATCCTCCTATTTTGATATCGTTCTGGCGGATATCAAGATGCCCGGCATGGACGGGCTGGAGATGCTCAGGCGGATCAAATCCATCAGGAGCGATGCTATCGTGATTGTGATGACCGCCTTTGCTTCGGTCAACACAGCTGTAATGGCCCTGAAGGACGGTGCTTTTGATTATGTCACCAAACCGTTTGATCCCGATGATCTTTCCCACCTTATACGGAATGCTTCAAAACAAATCCTGCTTGCCCAGGAAAACGAAGCGCTTAAAAACAAAGTTGTTTCACTCGACAGTGTCGAGGACCTGATCGGGAACAGTGAAGCCATGAAGAAGGTTTTAAAACAAGTGGAAAGTGTTGCACAGTCAAATTCTTCAGTCATTATAACCGGCGAAAGCGGCACCGGGAAAGAACTTATTGCAAGGGCGATCCATGCAAACTCATCGCGAAAATATTATCCCCTTGTGAGCGTGCATTGCGGAGCCCTGACCGAAAGCCTTCTCGAAAGCGAATTGTTCGGCCATGAGAAAGGTGCTTTTACAGGGGCTATGTATAACCGCAAAGGGCGGTTCGAAATGGCCGACAGCGGGACCATCTTTCTTGATGAAATTGCAACCATTTCCCCAAAGATGCAGATCGAACTGCTGAGGGTTCTGGAAACAAAGACCTTTGTCAGGGTTGGAGGAAACAAAGAAACATCTTCTGATTTCAGGGTTATTTGCGCCACTAACAGGGATCTTAAAAGCATGGTTGAACAGGGCATTTTCAGGGAAGACCTTTACTATCGCCTGAATGTTTTCCCTGGAGCATTCGCGAGCTTGAAAACATGATAGAACGGGCTATAGTCATCGGAACCGGGAAAAAGATCACATTAAAGGACCTGCCTTTTGTGAAGGATATGCTCGATAATTCAATAGAAAGCCTTGACGATTTCGAGAAAACTTTCATCCTGCAAATCCTGAATAAATACAACTGGAATATCAGCCGAACGGCCAAAGCGTTAAAAGTTGACAGGGTAACGCTTTACAACAAGATCAAAAAATATGATCTGAAGCCCGATGAATAAAAAGTCTGTTGTTACAGCACCTTTGATTACGCCTGACCGAAGTATATCTAACTTATGTTTTCCTGATGAATCAACAAAATATCACATTGATCAATTTTGGGTATTTGGGGAAACATTTTCTTGAAAAGATTGCAGAAGCTGTCGGGCAGGAATTCAGATATCCTGTGCATTTAAAAGAATCTCATCTGGATCTGAGCGAATTTTTCGACCCTGGAAGGAGGCAATATAACGGGAATAAAATTTTGCATACCCTTAACGCCAGCCCGGGGCCTATGGCATTGAAAACGATCGGTTTATTCAGTGTGGATCTTTTTATTCCTATCCTGACCTATATTTTTGGACAGGCCATGTTGAACGGACAAACAGGAATAGCTTCCCTGTTCAGGTTAAGCAACGAACGTTATGGAATAGAAGCTGATGAAAAACTGCTCCTTGAGAGGTTTACAAAAGAAGTAATTCACGAATTGGGTCATACATTCGGATTGCTTCATTGCATGACTCCCACCTGCGTGATGCGGTCAAGCACCTATGTCGAAGACATTGACCAGAAAAACCAGAAACTGTGTCATCATTGCCGTGTGAAGTTAGCCTCGGTAATACCCGATCAGGTTGTTCGTTGAGCTGTCATGGCCAAGCGGCTTTTGCTTGTCTCTAAGCTCAGGAATGATCTTCATAGCCAACACCTTGCCCAGTTCCACACCCATCTGGTCAAATGGATTGATCCCCCAAATCACGCCCTGGGTAAAAACCGCATGTTCATACATTGACACAAGCTTTCCCAGGATCTCAGGGGTAAGCCGGTCCATGAAAAAGGTTGAGGACGGGCGGTTTCCTTCAAAAACTTTATGAGGTACCAGCCAGGCGGGAACACCTTCTTTCTTTACTTCGTCAGCGGATTTCCCAAAAACAAGAGCTTCACCCTGGGCGATCATATTGGCTATAAGGTAATCCTGATGAAGCGGAAGAGGGTTCAGCGAAGACCTGAATCCTATAAAATCACATGGAATAATAGATGTGCCCTGGTGGATCAGCTGGTAAAACGAATGTTGTCCGTTGGTCCCTGGCTCGCCCCAGTAAACCGCTCCGGTTTGATAGCCTGCAGTCGTTCCATCCAGGGTAACATGCTTGCCGTTGCTTTCCATGGTCAGTTGTTGAAGGTAAGCAGGGAAACGCTTCAGGTAATTATCATAGGGCAATACAGCCTGGGTCGTGGCTCCAAAGAAATCGATGTACCAGATACCAAGCAGCCCCATGATCACAGGGATGTTCATTCCAAACGGAGTATTACGGAAATGCTCATCCATCTGGTGAAAGCCATCCAGCATCAGCTTAAAATTACCAGGGCCTATAGCGATCATTGTGGACAAACCGATTGCGGAATCCATGCTGTACCTTCCCCCGACCCAGTCCCAGAAACCAAACATATTCCGGGTATCAATCCCGAACGCGCTTACTTCTTTTTCGTTGGTCGAGAGTGCAACAAAATGGCGGGCAACAGCCTCATCGGTTTGCAGTTTTTCCAGCAGCCATTTTCTTGCCGTCCGGGCATTGGTCATGGTTTCCAGCGTGGTGAAAGTCTTGGAAGCAACTATGAATAGGGTTTCTTCGGCCTGCAGATCATGCACCGCTTCTGCAAAATCACTTCCGTCGATATTTGAAATAAAGCGGAAAGTAAGATCACGTTGGGCATAGAATTTCAGGGCTTCATAAGCCATTACCGGTCCGAGATCCGAGCCGCCGATACCGATGTTCACGATGTTTTTGATTGCTTTCCCTGTAAACCCTTTCCATGCCCCGCTGCGGATATTGTTTGCGAAACCGGCCATTTTCTCCAAAACTTCATGCACATCAGGAACCACGTTATGGCCATCAAGTATAATGCTTGATCCCGCCGGCGCCCTGAGTGCAGTATGCAGCACCGCCCTGTTCTCGGTGATATTGATTTTTTCGCCAGAGAACATGGCATTGATTTTTTCACCCAGTCCTCTTTCCACAGCCAGCTTTACCAGCAGGTCCAGAGTTTCAGTGGTTATGTGGTGCTTTGAGTAATCAAAATAAATACCCAGGTCCTTTACAACAAAACGTTCCCCCCTCTTCGCATCGCCTGCGAACAAAGACTTCAGGGAAGTATTCCTGATTTCCTGGAAATGAGATTCCAGGGCCTTCCAGGCCCGTGATTCAGTTAATCGGTTTTCCATAGCGGATC
>JAPLDN010000414.1 GCA_026391755.1 Bacteroidota bacterium | reverse complement strand
GAGATCAGTTGTATCTCCTATCCCTTCTCCTTTTCCCCCGGATTCCTCAGGCGTAATATGAATACCACTTACGATGATGCACTGCGGATGACCGATTACCTGCTTAAACTGTGCTCACAAAAGAACAAGAACCTTATCCTTTATATTTCCATGGCATTCGGAAATCCTTACGGGGAAGCCTGGAGCCACGAACTGCTGATCTCGGCTGTCGATCAGGTGCAGAAAATGGGAGTGCGTACCATTCCCCTGTCAAACGTATCTGTTCCTGTATGCAAAGAGACGGTCGGTGAAGTTTATTCCATGCTTATCCATGATTTCCCCTGCGTGGAATTCGGCCTGCACCTTCACACATCGGGGGAGGGCTGGCATGAAATTGTGGATGCAGCATACAGCCAGGGATGCAGGAGGTTCGACAGTGTAATCGGAGGTTTAGGCGGATGCCCAATGGCCGGCAATAAGTTGCTGGGCAACCTTAAGACGGACAACCTGCTTGGGTTCGCTGCTCAGAAAGAGGATTTGAAAGGGATCGACCTTACTTCTTTAGCCCATGCGGGCGATCTGGCAAAAAAGTATTTATTTTAACAGCATAAGTATTAACCACTGATAAAACCATCATTATGTTATTGACCGAAGAACATCACAATATCCGCAAGACAGTGCGGGATTTTGCCGAGAGGGAGGTCAGGCCCCTGGCCCGGGAACTGGATGAGAAAGCCGAATTCTCAATTCCATTGACAAAAAAAATGGGGGAACTTGGATTTTTCGGGATACGAACATCCCATGAGTACGGTGGCCTTGACATGGACACCCTTTCTTATGTTATCGCCGTTGAGGAACTTGCCAGGGTTGACGCTTCCCAGGCAGCCACCCTGGCGGCACATATCTCCCTTGGTATTGGGCCTATAATGAATTACGGCAACGGGGAGCAGAAGCAGAAGTATCTGCCCATGCTTTCTAGCGGGGAAGGGCTTTGGGCCTTTGGACTTACCGAACCCGATGCAGGCAGCGACTCCCGTGCGACCAGAACCACCGGCCGCCTGGTAGGTGACCATTGGGTCATCAACGGTGCAAAGATCTTCATCACGAATGGGGCATGCGCAATGAATAAGGGGGCAACAGTGCAGGTGGTAAGCGGGGAACAGAACGGCCAGAAGGAATTCTCCACTATCCTTGTTGATGCCGACACACCGGGTTTCAGGCGGGTTTCCATGCACGGGAAGATGATGTGGAGAGCCTCCGATACAGCCCAGTTGTTTTTTGACGACTGCAGGGTCCCGGCTTCCAATCTCCTGGGCAAGAGGGGGGAAGGTTCGAAGATCATGCTGAACACCCTCGACAGCGGCCGTCTTGCCATTGCCGCCATGGGTCTTGGCTGCGCCCAGGGAGCATTTGAAATGGCATTGAAATATGCTAAAGAACGCAAACAGTTCGGGAAGCCTATAGGCCATTTCCAGGTTATTGCATTCAAACTCGCCGACATGGCAACCAAGATAGAACTGGCACGCAATTTGCTATACAAAGGGGCCTGGCTGAAGTCCAACAACCAGCCGTTTGCAAAAGAAGCCGCCATGGCAAAACTGTATTGTTCGGAAATCGCAAAGGAAGTAGCAGATGAAGCTGTTCAGATCTTCGGAGGCTACGGACTGATGAAAGACTACGACGTTGAAAGGTTTTACCGTGACCAGCGCCTTCTGCAAATAGGAGAAGGGACATCAGAGATCCAGAGACTTGTGATATCAAGGTATATCGGAGTATACGATTAAAAAACAGACCATGAAACGTATCAGTATTTTCACCCTTGGCTTATGTTTAAGCATGATGGTGATGGCCCAGTCAAAACAGGAAACTCCTTCAAACTGGCCTAAACAGATCAACACTACAAATGGGAAGATCCTGGTTTACCAGCCCCAGCCCGATTCCATGATCGGGATCAAGCTGTATGGCCGTGCCGCGGTTTCCTATACTAAAAACGGGGGGCAGCCGACTTTCGGTGCCATCTGGTTTTTAACCACTATTGCAGTGGACCGCACAAGCAGGGAGGTAAGCATGAGCGGGGTGAAGATATTGAACGCGCGTTTTCCCAACCAGGATGAGTCCAACGCCGACAAGATAGAAAAATTCAAGAAAACACTGGAGTCGGAGATCCCGAACTGGAATCTTGATATGACTATCGATGAGCTGAATGCCAGTTTGAAAGACGCCAAGGCGCTGTTGAAACAATCGGCAGGCCTGAACAATGACCCTCCTGAAATTATTTTTGTAAAAACCCCATCGGTACTTGTGCTTTTTGATGGAGACCCGAAGTTCAAGCCAGTTGCCGGTTCCAAAATCCTCCAGGCGGTCAATTCACCGTATTTCATTGTTCAGGATCCCGGTAATAAGGATTATTATCTTTACGGAAGTACCTGGTGGTACAAGACTACCGACGTGGTTAAAGGCAATTGGGTCAATATCAAGGAGCCGCCAGGCGATATCAGGAAACTGCAGGAAAATCTTGCAGCCCAAGCCAGTAAAGCACAGTCAGCAGTCGGCAGTCAGCAGTCGGCAGACAGCAATGACACAAAGGATAAAATAAAGCCTGAGGCACCGCCCCAGATCATTGTAAGGACGGTGCCGGCTGAGCTTGTTCAAAGCAGCGGCGAGCCGGATTTTGCGCCTATTCAGGGGACTCAGTTGTTGTACATGACCAACAGCGAGAACAACATTTTCATGTATATCGACAAACAGATGTATTATTTACTGATCTCTGGACGCTGGTATACTTCTTCAGCCATGGCAGGGCCCTGGTCTTTCATTGCATCCGACCAGCTGCCGGCCGATTTTGCCAATATCCCCGAAGGCTCCGACAAGGACCAGGTACTGGCTTCTGTAGCAGGGACACAGGCAGCCCAGGAAGCAGTGCTCGATGCCCAGATACCCCAGACAGCAGCCGTTGACCGCAAGACGGCCACTTGCAATGTTACTTACGACGGCGACCCGAAGTTCGTACAGATCAAGGGGACGATGTTATACCGTGCAGCCAATACCAGCAGCACGGTGATCATGGCCGACAGGAGCTATTACGTATGTGATAATGCGGTATGGTTTGTGGGCAATTCGCCTGTCGGTCCATGGATGGTTGCCACTGGGATCCCAGCCGATATTCAGAACATCCCTCCTGACGATCCCGTTTATAATGTCAAGTACGTTTATATTTATGAATCCACTCCGGATGTGGTTTACGTCGGTTACCTGCCGGGCTACACGGGTTGCTATGTATACGGTCCTACAGTCGTCTACGGCACCGGGTTTTATTATAATCCCTGGTATGGGCGGTATTATTATCCAAGGCCGGTTACTTACGGGTTCGCAATGAGTTATAATCCCTGGACAGGCTGGGGTTTTGGCTGGGGGATGTCGGTAGGTTTTGTAAGTGTAGGTTTTTACGGACCACATATGGGCGGCTGGTGGGGACCACCAATGTTCCATCCTCCATTCTGCCCTCCTTACAACCATTATTATGGTCCACGCCCTCCCGTGTACAGAAACACAACTGTTAATGTTCATGTGAACAACAATTATTACAACCGGAACAATGTGTATAACAATCACCAGAGCGGAGTAAGACCAGGTTCCGGAACAAATACCAGGCCGGGAACAATGCCGGCCGACAGGGGAAGACCTTCGACCCAGCCGGCAGGAAGGCCGGGGCAGGGGCAACCCGCCGACAGGGGGAAGCCCTCACAGCCAGGGACCCAGCCTGCAAACCGCGCAGGAACAGCGCCAAATACCAGAAACAATGTGTATACCGATAAAAGCGGGAATGTATACCGAAAGGATCAGAATAACAACTGGCAACAGCATGACGGGAAGAACTGGCAGAACGTCGACCAGGGGGGAACCCGTTCAGGCGGTCAACCTTCGACCCAGCCGGGGAGACAAGACCCGACAGCAAGGCCGGGAGGACAACCCTCGACCCAACCAGGGAGACAGGAACCATCGGCAAGACCCGGTGGTCAGCCCAACCCTCAACCTTCGGCCAGGCCCGGCGGACAGCCGGCCCAGCAGCCCGGGAACCGGGGTGGCAGCAATTCGGGATTTGACCGTTCTACTATGGAACGTCAGAGCCAAAACCGCGACCGCGGACAGCAAATGAACCAGAATGCCGGAAGCTTCCAGCGTAATTCAGGAGGCGGCGGACATCCTTCAGGCGGGGGTGGAGGATACCATCCCCCATCAGGCGGCGGCGGACACGGAGGAAGAAGATAACATACCCTCAAACAAAAGAGGCCTGGGATATGGGCCTCTTTTGTTTTTATGGTTGCAGCTGATCCAGTACCGGGTGATCGAGGAATTGTATTTTTTCCTGCTCAGTCTTCAGCTGTTCGATGATTACAATCTCATTCTCTCCTTTCTTCAGCCATTGGGCAGGTACATACAAGGTTTGCTGAGGCCCTATATTCCAGTATTTTCCTATGCTGCGGCCATTGATCCAGACATGCCCCTTTCCCCAGTTCCTGAGGTCAGCATAGGTATCTCCCGGATCATTGACAATAAATACACCCTTGCGGTAAACAGGACCGTCTGTTGTTTTATGTGAAGTGAATTTCAGGTTGTTTACATTTCTCATAGGGAAGCCATACATCTTCCAGGATTTAAGGTCTTTTCCTTTAAATGTCACCTTCCCGGTGATCCCCTGTTTGTTATCGTTCAGGTAATAACCGTAGTTGATCCTGCCGTTATTTTCGAGCAGTATATCAAGCCGGGCCCCACCCTCGGGTACATCAAGTTCCAGGGAATCCTGCCTGAGGCGGCGGTCCAGGACAGCGATGCGCTTACCATCCAGGAATACCAGGGCATAGTCGCGCATCTGCGTTATCTTTAAAAGACCCTTTGCCGGACCCTTGACATTCGTGCGGTAAAGCATATAACCGTAACCCTGCCCGAAATCCTCAAAACTCAGGGGATTTGAAACCGCAATGGGAGTCGGCAGGTTTTCAAACAAGGGGGAAGACTGTGAAAGGCCGAACTCCTTAACAGCTATGGCTTTTTTCTTTTCAGGCACAGGCGGCAGCACAACTTCTTTAGGCAGATGTTTCATGATCACCTCCCTCATAGCCAAATATTTTGGGGTGGCATTGCCAGCCTCATCAATGGGAGCGTCGTAATCATAACTGGAAGTCTGGGGCATATAGGGTTCCTTGCGGCTCATATTCGCCCCGTTCCAGAACCAGCGCGTGGTACCCCCGTGAGCCATGTAAATATTAATTGAAAGTCCGGCAGCCAGAACCGAATCGTAAGTCCGGATGAAATCCTGGTATGGGACTACCTGGTGTTTGGAGCCCCAGGAGTCGAACCAGGCAGGGTACCATTCGGCAATGAAATAGGGTCCATGGTTATTATTGTATTTATTGATAAGCTCCTTCACCTCCTTCACATTGTCGAGGCCGTTAACTGCAGGAAGAACACCTGGCAGATATCCGGCAGGCATCTGTGAAGGCCCGTCGCAGGTATAGAGATCCACATCTATACCAGCTTCCCTGTATATATCCCGGTATTTCCCAAGGTAGACTTTATCCTTATCATACGAGCCGTATTCATTTTCGATCTGCAGCATGATCACAGGCCCACCATGAGTGATCTGCTGCGGTACGATTTGTTTTGACAAGGCCGTGAAATATTTTTTGCTCATTTCCATGAACTTCGGATCCTGGCTCCTTACTTTGAGGTCCTTTTCCCTGAGAAGCCACCAGGGATAGCCACCGAACTCCCATTCGGCACAGGCATACGGACTGGGCCTGATGATGACCCAGAGGCCTTCCTGCCGGGCCAGGCGGCAGAATTCAGCCACATCGGCATTGTCTTTGAAATTGTACTTTCCTTTTTCGGTCTCGTGGAAATTCCAAAATACATAGGTTGCCACTGTATTCAACCCCATTGCTTTGGCCATATGAAGGCGATCACGCCAGCATTCGCGGGGAATACGGGCAAAATGCATTTCCCCGCTGATGATCTGGAAAGGCTTCCCGTCGAGAAGGAATTCCCCCTCGCCGATTTTGAAGGTATGGGGCTGAGCGATAGCCGGTAAGCTGAGAAGTATCAGACATGCTGACAAGAGGATTAGTTTTGGTTTCATCGCTATCAATTTATCATTTCGCTTTTTCATTTATCACCAGTAACCAGCACCAGCACCCTCTTCTTCAGATAATGTTTTAATGTAAACAGCCTGAAGAGTATAAGTCCAGTTGCGCAGTAAAATGAGCAGCAAAGGAAGGCTGCAGAAATGGTATATTTCTGGGATATCGTCCCAGCAATGATCATACCCAGGCCCATACCAAGGTCCATCGACATAAATAAAGTTGAGTTTGCAGCCCCGCGGCGGTTCGAAGGTACTATATTATTGACCATGGCCTGGAAAGTCGGCCAGACTACACCGTTTCCGAAGCCGAGGATAAGTGCGGCTATGTAAAACCCCCATGAATTCTGTACCAGGGCCAGTAAGGGATAGCCTATGATCAGAAGGGAAAGGCAGATCATAATAACAAGCCTGGGTCCGTTCCGGTCGACCGCTTTACCGGCCGAAAACCGCGAAGTTATTATACCAAGCGCAAAAACAAGGAAAAACCCTGATGGGTTTTGTATCCCGATCTCCTTCCCGTAAAGGGCAATGAACGAAATGAGTCCGCCATAAGAAAGGCCTATGATAAGAAGGTTTAACGAAGGAATAACCGTGCTTTTCTCAAAGAGGTTCTTCCATTTGAACTGGCGGTTCTGGGGGAGGGGTTCATATTTCGGGTATTTTATCATTGAGGCCATGATCATGCTGATTATGCTGACGACCGAGCCCGAGATGAACATGGTATTATATCCGGAATGCTCAAGGATGAAAGTCCCCAGGGGTGGTCCCAGGGCCATTCCGATAGTCGTTGAAACCCCGAAAAGGCCAAAGCCCTCTCCCCTCTTTTCGGCCGGGATAATATCGCCTGCAAGGGTCGTATTTGCGGTAGTCGTAAGCCCCCATGTCAATCCATGCGCAAACCGCAAAAACAACATGATACTCACAGATACAGCGAAAACATAAACGTTAAATATCAGACCGTATACCAGCAGTGATGCTATAAAGATCGTTTTCCGCCCGAAGAAATCCAGCCCGAAACCTGTGAAAGGCCTTACAAGTATAGCCGCGATGGCATAGGCCGAAAGTACCAGTCCGACAACGCTATTGGGTGCATGAAGCTGATCGGAAACATAAAGTGGCAGAGTGGAGATCAGCGAATAATAGGCACAGCACATCAGGAAGTTAGAGAGGGTAAGTAAGGTAAAGTTCCTGTTCCAGAGCCTTGATTTCATCACTGCGGATTAAAGATGGTGACGGCTGAAGCCATATTCGGTCAGGCAAAAATAGGAAAAGAAGGGAGACGAAGGAGGAAGGACCATTCAGGATTTCTCGAACATTGCTCAAATTAAAGCCTGCATTTCACCAGTTTCCAGTTCACCTGGTAGCCGCTTTCCTTGTACAGGAAATACGCTTCGCCTTTATAAATCCTTATTTTTTCCGGAAAGGGAAAAGGAAGAACCGTTTCTTCCCCGGGCTTGCCTGTCAGAAGATCGATCTTGCTGATTTTTACCATTCCGTTCTTTATAAAGGTAGTGTAAACATCCTGGGCCGACCCATCAGTCAGTATTTTTGTTCCCCATCTCCAGCCGGAAGTTTCAAGGCTGTTGATTTTTTTTGAACGGCTTTTTACAGAGACTTCGTGGTGGAAATTTATTGGAACAGTCCTTTTCGTTTTCCCGTCACGATCGAGTATCTCGATAATGTCATTTCCGAAATCAAAAAAAGCCAGGCTGTCGCCATGAACTTTTATCAAGGGGAAAATCATGTTGTAAAATTCGAACCGATGAGCCCTGATTTCATTTTTGCCATAGGCACCACCTTCCGTTACAGAAATTGAAAAATCAAATTCCGAAGGGCTTCCGATTTCACCCGAATCCAGGGCATTGAAAGTCCCCATAACTCTGTTCCATCCCAGATAAAAGTTTTGATCATCAAAATATTCAGAAATTTTTTTCTCGTTCATGCAGGTTTTTATATAGTGCTTCCCTTCATTTCTGCTATAGTATCCTATCTTCGTACCAAATCCGTCGAGAATTTTTTCCTGGAAGTAAAGGCGGCCTGAGATCTGGAAAAGAAATGGTTTTATATGTTTCTCAAGGGTGTCGGCAGGTACAGCATCCAGGAACCCAAGACTTCTGCTACCCCTGACATAATAACACTGCCAGGTTAATGCCTCCTTTGAGTAATAATGCACGTTTGAAAGGAAATCCTTATACAGCTTATCAGGCGGTAGCCCGGGCGGATGAATGACCGACAGGGTGTCGCCATTCCGTGTCAGCAGCACCATCTCCGATTGTTTCAGAATATCACGAAAAACGATAAGCAGCAGATTATCATCCATCAGTTCATAATCCAGGACAGAATATGACCTGTCCTGGAATACTACAGCATGATTTACAGATGATACTTCAACTTCCTTCAGGTCATAAATAGCAGGTCTGATATGCAGTTCCACAGGTTTTCCTGAAACCTCACGAATGGTGTACCCTGAATTCTCATAACCTATGCAGCTTATAATGATCCGTAAAGGAAGTTTATCGATGGGAAGCGTAAACTGTCCCCTTTTATCGGTAAATGTTCCCGTATTTGTGCCCGAAACCCTGATATTGGCTTCCGGAACAGGTTTAGAGTTCAGTTCATTTATTATAATCCCCCTGAATTCGGTACTCTGCGCCAGTCCGAATTGCTGAAAAAGGAGGAACAGGATTACATGGCAGATCCTGTTCAGTCCTGATCTTAGCCCAAACAGAGAAACATCAGATGTACGTACCTTACTGCCGGGACTGGTATAAACCCTGGGTTCAGCTTTCAAATTCCTTTTAATATTTTTTTAATTTCATTAACCTTAATCCTTTTTCACTTTTCAATTTACCTGGCAAAAGATCCCCTGGCAATATTAAATCCTCCGACTATAAATATAGACAAAAACAGGAATGGCAAGCAACCAAGGCCGGTGATAATTAGGCATGACGAATGTTAAATTTCCGTTTAACATGAACTGGTAAATCATTATTTTTGAGTTCTCAAACCTTTATTCCTTACACCATGAAAAAATCTTTGTTTCTTTTCAGCATCTTACTTTGTCTTGCCGCAGTTTCATCACAGGCCGGAAGCCCCCGTGAAAAACTCTTGATGGACCGGGGTTGGAAGTTTCACCTGGGTAGCGCTTCATCCGCCGAAAAAGATTTTGGATATGGTTCAGAGGCTTTATTTGCGAAAGCGGGTGAAGCTTACGGGCCTGTGTCGCCTGATTTCAAGGATGAGGACTGGAGGTTGCTGGATGTCCCTCATGACTGGATGGTGGAGCAGGAGTTCGTAAAAAGCAACAGCCCTAACGTGCTGAGTCATGGTTATAAACCGGCTGGCCGCATTTATCCTGAGACTACCATCGGCTGGTACCGCAAGGCCTTCACTGTTCCCGAAACCGACAAAGGCAAGAGGATCAGGATTCGTTTCGATGGTGTTTTCCGCGACTGTAAGGTATGGCTGAACGGGCATTATATGGTGAGCAATATGAGCGGGTATTCCGAATTCGGTTTCGACGTGACCGACTACATCTGGTTTGGTAAAAAGAACGTCCTGGTCGTTCGTGCCGATGCAACTCAATACGAAGGATGGTTCTACGAAGGGGCCGGGATTTACAGGCATGTTTGGATGGAGAAGTACGACCCACTGCACATCACCGAATACGGAGTGTTTGTACATACCGAAGTCCGTAATAACACAGCAGCAATATTCACCGAAACGGAAATAAACAACCAGGGTGATCAGAATAAGGAGTTTGAACTGGAATCCCAGGTATGGAGCCCCGATGGGCAAAGGGTTGATGTGAGTATCAGCAAAGGGCTTGCGGCCAATCCGCTTCAGAATGTAAGGTCGAACCAGGAGATGAAGGTAACGGACCCTCAACTCTGGTCCCTTGAAACCCCGGTATTATATACCCTTGTCTCACTTATAAAAGTGGGTGGGCAGGTAGTTGACAGTCTTGCCACCCGGTTCGGCATCCGCACCCTTGAGTTCGACAAGGACAAAGGCTTTTTCCTGAACGGGAAGAGGGTGGAGATCCAGGGCGTCTGCAACCACCAGGACCATGCAGGAGTTGGTTCTGCTTTGCCCGACCGCTTACAGTATTACCGCATAGAAAAGCTGAAGGAAATGGGATGCAATGCATATCGTACAAGCCATAATCCGCCCACCCGTGAACTCCTTGATGCCTGCGACAAACTGGGGATGCTGGTGTTCGATGAGACAAGGCTGATGGGCAGTTCCCCCGAATACATGGGACAGTTTGAAAGGCTGGTGCTGAGGGACCGCAACCACCCAAGTGTGTTCATCTGGTCGATCGGCAATGAAGAATGGGTTATACAGGGGAACGAAACCGGGCATAATATTGCTAAATCGCTTATGGCCAGGCTGAAGCAGCTTGATCCGACCAGGCTTTTTTCCTATGCTGGCAATAACGTGAATGAATGGAAGGGAGTGAACGAACTTGTGCCCATCAGGGGATTCAATTATATGAACAATAATGCCGATATCGACAAATACCATAAGGATCATCCCAGCCAGATACTGATGGGGAGCGAGGAAGCAAGCACACTTTGCACCCGGGGGATTTATTTCAAGGATACTGTAAAAGGCTATGTGCCTGATTACGATGTAACACATCCCGGCTGGGGCGCACTTGCCGAAACCTGGTGGAAGTATTACTCTGCAAGGCCTTATCTGCTGGGGGCTTTTGTATGGACCGGGTTTGATTACCGGGGCGAGCCCACACCTTATGAATGGCCCTGCATCAATTCCCATTTCGGGATCATGGATGTATGCGGCTTTCCGAAGAACAACTATTATTATTATAAAAGCTGGTGGACTGCGGATGATGTCCTCCATATATACCCCCACTGGAACTGGAAAGGACGTGAAGGCGACACCATCAGCGTGTGGTGTAACTCGAATTGTGAAAGCGTGGACCTTCTCTTGAACGGGAAGAGCCTGGGTTCGAAGAAAATGCCTTTGAACGGGCATCTGGAATGGAAAGTAGCATATCACCCGGGGACCCTGGAAGCGCATGGCGTGAGGAACGTGATGAAAGACGGGAAGAAAAGCGTCAGGAAGATCGTGACGAAGATCGAAACAACGTCAGCGCCATTCACTATTGTGATTACCCCAGACCGCAGCAGTATCAAAGCCGACGGGGAAGACGTAAGCGTGGTCAATGTGAGTGTGCGTGATGAAAAAGGTCGCGAGGTCCCCGATGCGATGAATCTCATTAAATTTGAGCTGAAGGGCGACGGAAAGATCATTGGAGTTGGCAATGGGGATCCCAGTTCCCATGAGGCCGACAAATGCCCGGAGGGGAAATGGCAGAGGAAGCTGTTCAACGGCAAATGCCAGTTGATCGTTCAATCAGGAAGAGCCGCCGGCATCCTGATCCTCACCGCCACATCGGGAAGTATGAAGCCCTCGACGGCAGTGATACAAATGGAGACGTGCAGGCCAAGATCTGACATCTGACA
>JAPLDN010000249.1 GCA_026391755.1 Bacteroidota bacterium | reverse complement strand
CTTGATAAATTATCCAAAGGCAAGGCAAAACTTAAACAGGATTTCAAATTTCAGCATACCAATGAGATCCTTGGATTAAATAAAAAAAGAAAACCGTTCCGCCCAAGTCCAAACGGCAAATTTAATCCCCGAAACAAGAACCGGCCCCAGCAATGAGTTCTTTCGAGATAACCGGAGGTATACGGCTTCAGGGGGAGATTATTCCCCAGGGAGCAAAAAACGAAGCCCTTCAGGTAATCTGCGCCTGCCTTCTTACCAGTGAAAAAGTGAGCATCCACAACATCCCCGATATCAGGGATGTGAATAAACTTATTGAACTCCTGGGTGCATTGGGCGTTACTATTTCAAGATCCGGTTCATCCGTTACCTTTGAAGCAGACCATATACATTTTGATTTTCTGAGGTCGAAAGACTTTCGCGAAAAAGTCGGCAGCCTGAGAGGCTCAATAATGATCCTTGGCCCGATGCTTGCACGATTCGGGAAAGGATTTGTTTTTCTTCCCGGAGGTGATAAGATAGGCAGAAGGCGACTTGACACGCATTTCTCAGGTCTCGGCAAGTTAGGGGCCAGGTTCTCTTATAATGCCGATGAAGGCTTGTACAACGTGGAAGCCCCGGACCTCAAAGGCGCCTATATGCTGCTGGATGAGGCCTCGGTTACCGGCACCGCCAATATCCTGATGGCTGCAGTGCTTGCAAAAGGGACTACCACGATTTTCAATGCTGCCTGTGAACCCTATATTTACCAGCTCTGTTCAATGCTTACAAGTATGGGTGCAAAGATACGGGGCATAGGCTCGAATCTGCTTACAATTGAAGGTGTGGAAAGCCTGGGCGGATGCGAACACAGGCTGCTTTCCGATATGATAGAGGTTGGCAGCTTCATCGGGCTTGCTGCCATGACCGGATCAGAAATCACCATCAAAGATGCAGGCATTCAACATCTTGGTCTTATCACGGATATATTCAGTCATTTGGGTATCAGGATGGAATTCAAAGGGGACGATATTTTTATCCCCAAACAGGAGCATTATGAAGTGGAATCGTTCATGGACGGCTCGATCATGACCATCGCTGATGCCCCCTGGCCCGGCTTTACTCCTGATCTCATCAGCATTGTACTTGTTGTCGCCACCCAGGCGAGAGGCAGCGTACTTGTCCACCAGAAAATGTTTGAAAGCAGGTTGTTTTTTGTTGACAAACTCATCGACATGGGAGCAAAGATCATTCTTTGCGATCCCCATCGTGCAACGGTGATAGGCCTTGACCATAAATACCCTTTAAGGGGTATACGGATGTCATCCCCCGACATCAGGGCCGGTGTGGCATTGCTCATTGCAGCACTTTCAGCCCAGGGTAAAAGCATTATCGATAATATTGAACAAATCGACAGGGGTTACCAGAATATTGATGGAAGGCTTCAAAAGCTGGGCGCCGATATAAAACGAATCAATTCCTGACATTTTGGCGCACAAATTTCTTTGGCAGATTTTTTGATACAGTTCGGTCATCCCGAATCATTATACTATTACTATGTCTAAAAAAGAACATAAAGAAGAAAAAAACCATGGAACGCCTGAGGCAGAGAAGGAAACTGAGATGCCTGCCAAAGGGGCTGATTCTCACGACACTTCTGTCCCGATAGAGAAAGTTGAAAAACAGGAAGATGAAGATCTTTCCGACAAACTCAGTGAACTCAACGATAAATATCTCAGGTTGTATTCCGACTTTGACAATTATCGCAGGCGTACGCTGAAAGAGATCGGCGACATCCGTAAAAACGCTTCGGAAGACGTGGTAATAAAACTGCTGGCAGTGCTTGATGATTTTGAAAGGGCTATAAAAGCCTTTGATTCAACCGACAATGCCGTAGGTTTAAAGGAAGGCGTCATTTTGATATTCAACAAATTCATGACTATCCTCGCGAATGTTGGCCTGGAACAAATGAAAACCGTAGGGGAAAAATTCGATACCGATTTCCACGAAGCTATCACCAATATTCCTGCCACACACGAAGAAATGAAAAATAAGGTGGTGGATGAAATTGAAAAAGGGTATCTGCTGAACGGTAAAGTGATACGATATGCAAAGGTGGTGGTAGGAGCATGACGACAAAACGAGATTTTTACGAGATACTTGAAGTAGATAAGACTGCTTCAGCCGAAGAACTTAAAAAAGCCTATCGCAAGCAGGCAATCCGCTTTCATCCCGATAAAAACCCGGGCGATAAGGAATCTGAAGAAAAATTCAAAGAAGCTGCAGAAGCTTATGAGATCCTAAGCGACCCCGACAAACGTCAGCGATACAACCAGTTCGGCCATGCCGGGCTTGGCAACGGAAACGGTTTTGGCGGATACGGGGGCGGAATGAATATGGAAGATATTTTCCGTCACTTCGGAGATATCTTTGGCGGAGGTTTTGACGATTCATTTTCATCCTTTTTCGGTGGAGGAGGGCGAAGAGGTGGACGCACAGTGAACAGGGGGTCTAATTTAAGGGTAAGGGTGAAACTCAGCCTCGACGAGATTGCCCATGGTGTTGAGAAGAAGATCAAAGTCAACAAATATATTTCCTGTACAATTTGCCATGGTACAGGTGCAAAAAGCGGAAGCGCCTACCAGACCTGCTCAACCTGCAAGGGATCTGGGCATGTAACAAGGGTAACCTCAACTTTTCTCGGACAGATGCAGTCCACTTCAACCTGTCCGCATTGTGGCGGAGAAGGAAAGGTCATCACCGATAAATGTCCTGAATGTATCGGTAACGGCATAATAAAAGGTGAAGAAGTTATAGCAATCAAGATCCCGTCGGGTGTTGGAGAAGGCATGCAGCTTTCGATGAGCGGCAAAGGGAACGCTGCTGCCAGGGGAGGTGTTGCAGGTGATCTGCTTATCCAGATAGAAGAAATCAAACATCCCGAACTGGTTAGGGACGGGAACAACCTGCTTTATAACCAGTATATTTCCGTTCCCGAAGCTGCATTGGGCTCCCAGGCTGAAATTCCCGGAGTTGATGGCCCGATCAGGATCAAGATTGAGCCGGGAACCCAGGGAGGCAGGGTCATTCGCCTTAAAGGAAAGGGAATACCCAGCGTTAACTCTTACGAAGGCAAGGGCGATCTTTTAGTCACCATTCACGTATGGACTCCCAAAACCCTCTCTAAGGAAGAAAAGGCCATATTGGAAAAACTGGCGAAGTCAGACAACTTCCATCCCAGCCCTTCCGAAAAAGAAAAAGGATTCTTTTCAAAAATGAAAGATATATTTGAGTAATCCAACACCCAGCCCCCAACCTCACACGCCCCATGGATATTTTTTCTGCCCATAACATCTCAAAACAGTTTTCCGGACATAAAGCTCTGGACCAGGTCAGCATTGCAATTCCGCAAGGCAGTATCTTCGGATTGCTTGGACCTAACGGAGCCGGGAAAACCACTTTCATCCGCATTATAAACCAGATCATTGCTCCCGATGAGGGGAAGCTGTTTTATAATGGACGGGAACTTCAGCCAAACGACATATACAATATCGGATACCTGCCCGAGGAACGCGGATTATATAAGAAAATGACCATTGGAGAGCAGGCCATGTACCTGGCCCAGCTTAAAGGTCTAAGCAAACAGGAGGCGCACAGAAGGCTGATCTACTGGTTTGAAAAATTTGAGATGAAATCATGGTGGAATAAAAAGGTTGAAGAGCTTTCTAAAGGGATGCAGCAGAAGGTCCAGTTCCTGATCACCATTATCCATGAGCCCAAACTACTGATTTTTGATGAGCCGTTCAGCGGGTTTGACCCTATTAACGCCAGTATGCTTAAAGATGAGATCATTGCCCAGAAAGACAAAGGGGCTACAGTGATATTTTCAACCCATAATATGGCCTCGGTGGAAGAGTTATGCGATCATATTGCCCTAATAAACAATGCCAGGGTCGTTCTTGACGGACCGGTTAGGGATATCAAGAAGACCTATAAAACTAATACCTTCGAGGTCGCCTTTAACAGTTTCAGTGGAAGTCTTGAAAGCATACTGCCATCAGGATTCAGAATTATTAAAGAATGGAATGATCATGAACTCAGGTTGGCAAGCATACAGATCCCGGCCGATGCTAATCCCAACCATTTGATCTCGTCCCTGCTGCCAGCTGTGACATTGCATTCTGTTAACGAACTTATCCCCAGCATGAACGATATTTTTATCAAGGTTGTAACTGAAAAGAAATCCGAACCTGTTTTGCTATAATGCCATGCATAAAATTCTCCTGATCATCAAGCGTGAGTACCTGACCCGGGTCAGGAAAAAATCCTTTCTCGTAATGACCATCCTGGGGCCCCTTCTGATGGCAGCTATTGTGGTTGTGCCCATTTTCCTGGCAACGAAAGGGAACGAACTGAAAACCGTCGCGGTAATTGACCAGACCGGTGTTTTTTTTGAGAAATTCAAGGACACTGACAATATCAAGTTTCATTACCTGGTCAGCGATATTGCATCTGCAAAGTCAAGTTTCCGAAAAAGCGGGGATTATGCCCTGCTATTCATCCCCAAAACAGAAGTCAGTATCCCCACGAATGCAATTATCTACGGTGAAAGCAATGTATCGATCAATATCATAA
>JAPLDN010000213.1 GCA_026391755.1 Bacteroidota bacterium | reverse complement strand
TCATCTATCATTGTTTTGAGCTTGTCCTTTGGAATGGCGCCAAGAGAAAAACTAGGTTTCCCTGATTTCGGAACAAACAAAAGGGCCGGGATGGAACTGATACCTAAAAGGCCCGACAGTTCCTTGTTCTCATCGGTATTCACCTTTAAAATGCGGATCTTCCCTTTATATTCCATTGCCAGTTCATCCATGGTGGGGCCAAGTGCCCTGCATGGACGGCACCAGTCAGCGTAAAAGTCGACGATCACGGGAATATCCCCTTCAAAGACCCAGGCATTTGAGTTCTTTTTATAATCCCACACAACCTCCCTGAATATTGCCTGGTCGAGATGAACGACCTTCCCCAGCGAGCTTTCATCAATAACTGCTTTCTTGGATGTAGCATTTGCAGGAGTTCCAGAAGGAGTCCCGCTGCAGGCATTCATGCTGAAAATAACTATCAGACTAAGGAGGAAGACGAATCTTTTCATGGTTTTTTTGTGAATGGATTATGTTTCTGCGGCAAAATTACAAATTATTTTTTCATGAATCGCATAAGTATCACTATTTTTTTTACTTTTGCAGATCAGGAGGTGATGATTTCTCCTTTTATTACTTTCTTGACAGGATTTTATAAGGAAGTTACGATTGATGTTGGAAATAAAGAAACTGAATGTTAGTCAATTTGAGAGCCTTTTCTCAACAGAAGAAAGCTGCCTCAAATTTATTTCTGAACAAAAATGGTCTGAAGGATTTATCTGTAAGAAATGCGGGCATACTAATTTCTGCAAAGGCAAAACGGCATTTTCCCGTCGGTGTACGCGTTGCAAATCCGAAGAATCAGCTACTGCCAATACAATTTTTCACCGTTGCCATATTCATATTACTGAGGCCTTACGAATGGTTTACATGGTTTGCCATGATCCTGGCATTTCATCCTATGAGTTATCCCGCCAGCTTGATAAACGCCAGATGACCTGCTGGAAACTAAAATCCAAACTCATTGAATGTATTGAGAAAAAAGGGGAAATCGACCTGTTGTACAAAGAGTGAACAGTCATGAGCCAAGAGCCAAGAGCCAAGAGGCCTGAGGCACTCTACTCAACAACCACCTTTTTTACGACACAATGGGTGTCGGTAATTATTTTAAGAAAGTACAGCCCTCCCTTTATGCCTGAAATGTCAATCGTAACCGGATTTATACCTGCAGCTGCTTTCTGGCTCATAACGGTCCTGCCGTTGATATCATTAAATTCCAGCTGCAAGCCAGATTTAATTTCCAGAGTTGTTCTGACATATAAATAATGGTTTGCGGGGTTGGGATAAACCTGGATCGACGATGCATAGTCGGGTTCACTTATTCCAACAATGGGTGAGAACATGGCTTCCCAGCCAGCCTCGGTAACACTTGCGTCAGTCGAGAAAATGACGAACATCTGACCGCTTGGGGCAATTACAGCGGGAGGCATATTTGTCCCGGAATAAATTCCGGAGTATTGAGCAAGGAGCACACCCGTCACGTTATCGTAGATCCTCACCACATCCTTATTTTGCTGCGTCTTGAACGATGTGAATGAAAGGCTCAGCGGGCCTGAGTTAGCTGCAGGAACTATCCTCCAGCGGCATGTGGTCCCGTTATGGTAATTGAAATGCAGACTGCCGTCGGTAATGATTCCACTTGAATCGCTGATTGTTATTGCATCCTGGCACCAGTCCATGACCTTGCTCGAATAGGAAATAAGAAAGCCGGGGGCTGTTGCCGATGAGCCTGATGAGAATGTAATAAAGGCCTTTGCCCCGTTAATAGTGACACTTGGGGGCAAACCATTGCCCGAGTATTGAGCAACCAGGGAATCATTTGCACTGATGCCCTTATAAATCCTTAGAATGCCGTCTCCGGGAACAGTGCTGAAGGCATTAAATGTCAGGGTGATATTTCTTACAGAGTCTTCCGCGCTCTGTGGAATAAGCAGCCAGGAACAATGGCTGTTCCTCCTGTAGTTTAGAACAGGGCCGGAGCCGTCGTCAAAAGTGCCGTTTATCGATGTCAGGGGTGTTGCTGCCTGGCAGGAGTATGGATATGTATTGGCAATGGTATCGGGGAAAATATTCAGAATAGCCCCTTCGCCCTGGGAAAAATTATCACCTCCGGGATTGAGGTTGTCAAGGTAATAATAACCGTTGGCTGTGCCGCTCCATCCCCAGTTGAAATGATAATAATTAGTACCCTGGTAGCCGTCGCAGTTGAATGCATGCCCGCCCTGGGGGCCGTAGCCATCATAATAAACAGGCATTTTCTTGTCCAGGTTGCCTTTTATCATACCGTCCCATACAGCGGCTGAGTAATTACCTCGTTGCAGATAGGATGCGTTCGCACTGTATCGGAAGTTGCTAACCAATGCATTTCTTGCATCTTCAGAATACGCTCCTGAACCACTGGCACTGTACATCATATTGACTGAGACACCGGCATGCCAGAGCAGCAGGGCAACGGCGCTGTCGCTATGCAGATTGGCCCCGGTAAGCGTATTGACCATCGCGTTCCAGTCATAGGTTGTTGCCCCGTAATTGGCGCATTGTTGGGGATACCCGCTTGGATTGTAACAATGCTGACCGACACCTGTTTGGGGAAACCTGTAATAATACATTATCTGGCTCATTGCTGTAGCAACGCAACCAGCCCAGGGATGGTTGCCCGGACCTGCAGGGTCAATCGGACAATAGATATTATAGGGAAAGCCCTGGTCCCAGTTATGGATGATGAGAGGGGCAACTCCTGAATTCGTTTCGGGTGCAAGAGGCTGGTTCCGGTCATAGTTTGCATACCTGGACCATGTGGCCGATGTTACGTCTGATCGCGGGAGGTTCCTGCTCACGGCATCATCAATTTCTTTCTTGTATTTTCCCATCCACGAAATGAACTGTGGAGGCAGGGAGGCAGAATTCATGTTATCTTCATAGGAATAAGCCAGTACAGGTGTTACGGCATCATCGGCAGCTACTACTATCCATCCCCTGGGGTTCATGGTCAGAATGTAATACAGGGCATGCCCGTTAAGGACAGTGGGTGTCATTTCACGGATCCCAACAGAATTCCAGGAAAACCCTTCAGTTAGCCTTGAATGATCATAAAAAAATCCGACAGCAACCTGGCGGATGATCTTTTGTTCTACCTGTTTTGCAGATCCTGCGACTGCTGCTGCAAGAAGTATAATAATGAGGGTTATTTGCTTTCTCATGAATTGTTTATTGTTACTGATGATGTTGTGCCCGTATACAATATTTCGTGGTGGGATTTATGGCTGAAAACCTGAAATTTTCGCCCTCAAAGGTAGTGAAATTTAATTATCTTTGTGTACATCCGATAACATAACATAACAAAGTATTTATGGCTCTGTTGATCAAAAATATCCGGGAGTTGGTGCAGGTTGAGAACAAACCGAAGCTGAAAGTAAGCGGGCAGGAAATGGCAAAACTGAAAACCATAAAGGATGCCTGGGTTTACATTGAAGGAGACAGGATCAGTGATTTCGGTAAAATGAAAGAAATCCCTGATTTCAGCAAAGCCTGGGGCATGAAAATGAAAGTAATTGATGCGCAGGAACGTATGGTTTTTCCCTCCTTCTGTGATTCCCATACTCATCTGGTATATGCAGGGAGCAGGGAGATAGAATATATCGATAAGATAAGGGGGCTTTCGTATGAAGAGATAGCGGCGAGGGGAGGAGGTATCCTGAATTCTGCACGCAGGCTGCATGAGGCAAGTGAGGAGGATCTTGTTACGCAGGCCCTGCCACGCTTGCAGGAAATCATGATGCTTGGGACAGGCGCAGTTGAGATAAAAAGCGGGTACGGGCTTTCGGTCGAAGACGAGCTTAAGATGCTCAGGGTTATAAGCCGGCTTCAGTTTATGACACCGCTAAAACTTATCCCCACATTCCTCGGCGCCCATGCTGTTCCCCTTGAATACAAAGGCAGGCAATCGGAATTCGTTGATGTAGTGATCAATGAAATGATACCCCGGGTGGCGGCTGAAGAACTTGCCGATTATATCGATGTGTTTTGCGAAAGAGGATTCTTTTCGGTTGAGGACACAGAACGTATCCTCACAGCCGGTATGAAATACGGAATGAGGCCGAAGATCCACGCTAATGAAATGTATTATTCAGGCGGGATACAGGTTGGTGTCAAATATAATGCGCTCTCGGTCGACCACCTTGAATATACGGGCGAGGCTGAAATTGAATGCCTTCTTGGCTCAGAGACCATGCCGACCATTCTTCCCGGCGCGGCATTTTTCCTGGGCATGGAATATGCCCCGGTCAGAAAGATGATTGATGCAGGTCTCCCCGTCGCAATGGCAAGCGACTTTAACCCGGGTTCCTCACCATCGGGAAATATGCAATTCATCCTTTCAATGGCCTGTATAAAATACCATATGCTGCCCGAAGAAGCGATCAACGCAGTGACTATAAACTCGGCTTATGCCATGGGGCTGAGCGAAGAATACGGTAGTATTGCAGTTGGGAAGAAAGCCAACCTTTTCATTACGAAACCAATTCTATCATACGAGTACATGCCTTATGCGTATGGCTCAAACAAGGTTGAGACGGTGATACTGAACGGGGAAGTGGTGAACGGTCAGCAGCCATGAGCAATGAGCCATGAGTCACCATTCACTACTTAACAATAGCCAGCGCCTTATCCGTAGCATCCAGTATAGGTTTGATCGAGATCTCGCTTCCAACGGCGTTTTTCATCCACAATTGCGGGATCATCCTGCCTGATGAATAGATCCGGACGATCTCATCCGCAAAATTCTTCCCTTTCAGGTATTCGTCGATCTGGAAATCGATGAGATGGCCCACGGGATAATTCGGAAGATAAAGCGGGTTGTCGATCATATGGGAATAAATGGCAAGCAGGGGGCAGTCCTTTATGCCGAAAACACCGGCATAGTATTTATTCCATACGTCTTTCGCGGTACCTATCACTTTTTCCTTTAACTGTTCGGTTGTGGCATCCGGGTTTTCGTAAAGCCATTTCCAAACACTCATGTCGACCAGAGAGACTCCCATGATCTCGTAACTCATCCAGAACTGGTCCAGTGCAGCAAGGGCTTCTTTATTTGGGTCATTGTCTTTCTTGCCAAGCAGGAAAAGGTCGCGTTTCTGGAAAATGAATGCCAACGCCTCGGTGAATGCTGTGTTGGGAACTCCCTGCATCATATAATTGTCGACCATGTACAGAGAAATAGTTTGTTCCACATTATGCCCCATCTCATGAACGGCAATGTTATATCCTTTATAATCCATGCCCGACTTTGCAATTCGGGTGCGAAGGTGGGCCTTGTCGCCTTTCATTTGCGCTCCCCATGCATGGCCGCTGCCCAGGGTATTTTGCACGGGTGATCTTATCCAGTTCATCCTGGTTCATGTTACTCCTCGCTTTAAATCCATCGTACCAGATATCAAAAGGCTGTAACTGACGACCAAGTCTTTTGCTGATAAGGTCTCCCACTTTTTTAATTTCAGGGGAAGAGCAGAGATCGGTGAATAACTTCTCAACCTGCTTCTGGCGAATCTCCATGCCTCCATCAAATGACCTCAGGATAAACGTAGGATACAATGGAGTATACTGGTCCACTGCCTTCATCGCCTTGAAGTTGTTCAGGAAAATCTCATAACGTTTGTTAGGCTCCGGTGTTGAAGCAACTTCCTTGCCGCCTTTGAATAATTTATTGGATTCGGGGTTCCACTGGTAGGTTGGGTTATTGATCACCGAATCGGGAATGCTCTGATCGATGATATGAAGCATTACGTTGTAAACCAGCTTCTGCTTAAGCAATCCCTCTTCTCCCTTGTTATAATTCGCCTTGAGCTCATCCCTGAGGTTCCAGTGGGAGATCAGCTTCATGTCCTTCGGGAAATGGGTCTGGCCTTTATCATCCAGTAAATTTCCCATATAAATATTGTAATTGCTGATATAATTGTCGGCGGATGAGAGAGCGTCGGATACTTTCTGGCTCACTTCTGCAGGAACCCTGGCAGTGAACATGTCGCCAAGGCGGGCATAAGCCCATTCTTTGCGGGACCATTTCGAACCAAGTTCTTCTTTTTCGGCAAGGGTGTAAAAAGGAAAATTCACGCAGGTGACGAAAGCGATCTTGTTTGCAAAGAAATCGTCGTTGAAGTGTGCTGTAGGTTCCCAGGCCCCGAACATTTCGTCTACGTCAAGAGGTTCACCAATGTCAATGTGGACAGCCCATTTCATGGCCAGGGTAATCAGGTTATAACGTCCAAAGAGCTGTTCAAAATTACCGCTCAGGCGGTTGAACAGCAGCTCGAGTTTAGCCGGGTCTCCAATGAAATATTTCAGGCAGAAGTCCCTGAAATCAATGTCTTTGCCGTCTTTTTGAGTCCACAGTGCAGCCGTTTGTTTCACACCTTTTTCGATGCGTGCTTTCTGGCTGTCGCCGTACTTTGCAACCAGTACATTGATTACCGTATCCACTGTTTGCTTCTTTATATACTGCACACTCTGTTTTTCAGTTATGCTTTCTTTCTGTTTACACTGGCATAAAATCAGTGCCAGCGGGAGGAGGAGGAGAAAATACTTTTTCATGGGAAAGTTTGTTAGGGTAACACAAATTTATGGAATTCTTTTATATTTACATCATCAAAGTATGGAACCAATGGATGATTACAATAAAAGATCAGTAAGTCTTGCTGACGCCGGGCGCTTAGCTGAGGCAGCCATTACAAGGGCCAGGTCCCTTGGCCTGGCCATCGCGGTTACCGTTGTAGATGAGAGCGGGATAACCAAGTTCTTTGCCCGGATGGATAATGCCCCTCTCATTGGGGTCGATGCATCCCGTAAGAAGGCGGTCACTGCCGTAGGATTTGGTCTACCTACAGGTGCCCCCTGGTTCGGCATGATCAAGGATGACCCTATTCTCAGGGAGGGAGTCCATGGGTTCAATGACTTTATGCTGATGGGTGGAGGTGTGCCTGTCATAGTTGACGATCAGGTCATTGGCGCTATTGGCGTCAGCGGAGGGCATTATTCACAAGACCTGGAATGTGCGCTTGCGGGCCTGGATTCATTAAAACCAGGGCCATGACGAAGATCCATGATCAGCTGGAAATTCTGAAAAGGCTTGACGCTTTTTCAAAGTGTTTCACAAAGACCACAACCATCGAGCAGCTCGCATCCGAAGTGAGCCGGGTGCTTGATGACCTGCTTGACATCGAATCATCGGGCTTATATCTTTATGATTTCAAGGAGGGCAGGCTCAAGCTTTTAGTTGCCAAGGGTTTCACGGATGAGGAAAGGGAAGAGGCAGACCGGACAGCAATGGACAGGCATCCGGGTCATGTTTTCAGGACAGGAACGATGCTCAATATCCCCGACACCGAAAATGATCCTTCACAGATCTCCGTATCATCAAAACGGAGTTTCATTGTACGATCCAGGCTATATGTGCCGGTTCTTAACGGGGATCAGCCCGTGGGAGCCTTTGGTATAGTGAGTTCGCAGATAAACAGATTCAACGAGGAGTATCGTGTTTTACTCTCATTCATTTGCAATATTGCAGGAGGTATATATGCCAATATCCTTAATAATGAGAAGCAGAAAGATGCACACGATCACCTTGCAGCTATCACAATAAGGCTTGAAACCCTGATTAAGAACCTCCAGTCGGGGATCCTTGTCGAGGATCAGGACCGGAGGATTGCCTTGATCAACAAATGGTTTTGTACTATGTTCGGGATCCCTGTGGAACCCGAGATCTTACTTGGCAGCGATTGCTCGAACTCGGCCGAACAATCTAAGGGTATGTTTACCGAACCTGAGAGTTTTGTCAGCCGGATTGAGAAAATCCTTCGTGATAAAATTGCGGTAAACGGGGAAGAACTTGAGCTGACCGACGGCCGGATTTTCGAACGTGATTATATCCCGATTTTCCTTGAGGGCCGTTTTCTCGGCAATCTCTGGCAATACCGCGATATAACAGCAAGGATCCGTATTCAAAAAGATTTTCAGAGAGCCACGGAAGAAGCCCGGTCGGCAAATTCGGCCAAAAGTACCTTCCTGGCCAATATGAGCCATGAGATCA
>JAPLDN010000232.1 GCA_026391755.1 Bacteroidota bacterium | reverse complement strand
TTTCTTCGAGGGATACTGCGGATGACCCTGTCCCGCTGAGTCAGGGTTCCCGTCATGGTCAAGCAGCATCCTGAACAGTCCCTCGTTTGCAAGGGTATCCTGCAGGTTTACTCCTTCCTGCCTGGCCAGTATGTCGTAAAGCTTAAATGAATGATCCCTGACCCCCGATAAAGGTATCCATTTTGTTGAATCCAGGCTCGCTTCAGATACCATCTGGCCGTCACTGCAATAATCGGAATACAGCAGCCTGGATTTGTCGGAGTTGAAATCGGGATCAGAGGCGCAAAACCGGGCAGAAGTCACCTGGAATATTTTTTTTGAGACCGTATCTACAGCGTATATGTTTTCAATGCCCGAATAATCTGCAGAAAAAATGATAAAGCGGCCGAACATATGGGAAGGCCCGTCAATTCCGGTAAAAGTAAAGGGTATATGGAACCTGGCTTCTTTTGTCTCCATATCGCAGGTAGCAATTGTTTTCCCCTTCTCATTAATGTATAAATAAATAAGTTGTTTGTCGTCATCTGTAAAATCGGGAGACTGGAAGGTAGCGGATCCTTCAGATTTTTTCGAAAATATCACATGGCCATCATTTGTGCTCAGGACCTCAAGGAATGATTCACCGTTAGTGCCTATCCTCACAGCAGCTATCATTGATCCGTCATGTGAAAGAATAGGGGAGAAATATCTTGACCTGTGTGTAAGGTGTCGTATCCGGCGGGTCTTCATGTCATAAATCTTAATGCATGAATAATCCCTGTTGCCCCACCTGATATCGGGTTCATATTCAGCCCAGGCAATGAAGTCACCGGAGATGGAATTACTTCCGTCCTGGTAAGCGCCTGTCTGGAATATTTTTTTCTCTTTTCCATCCCGGAGGATGCTCACGAAGCAGTCAACACCTTCATTACTGTGTCGTTCGGCAATGACAGTGCTGTCATTAAAATAGAGAGGGTGTGTAAAGATCTTGTAATCCTTCGCATCCCTCCGGCTGATCATCCTGACTGCCGTTTTCGGTGTATTCTGGTCCTGCTCCTTCCAGATACTGTCAAGTTCCGACAGGGACTTCCTGTACCATTTGACTTTGGAAAGTCCGCTGGTACGCTTGATTCCATCGGCAAAAGGTATTATCATGAAAGGATATTTTGCCACATGATCGAGACTGTAATCCCATAATTTCGGTCCATAGTCCTTCCTGCCCATTCCTACAAGATAATACCCGAGTTCATAGGCATCGGGGATGAAAGTTTTATAAGAGCATAAGGTTGCTTTATTGAAATTATAGCTTCCTTTTTCAAGAAGCTGGGCGCGCAATACTGCTTCAAACCAGCTTGCCCGTCCCCGCCCGGTCTTTGTCAGTGCTGTTTCAGTAGCGGTTGCATCCCCTTCAAGGAACCATGACGGGATAAAAGCTCCAAGAATACCGCCAGTGGCCTGTTCCCCCAGGATATAATATAATGCCCTCGTGAAACCCTTATTCATTTTGTTGATCTGGAGTGAATGACGATACTCATGGATGGCAAGCTGTTCAAGCCATTCTTCGGCATAGGCATCCGGATCGGGGGTCGGATAAAATTCAATCCGTTTGGGGGCCCAAACGGTAAGCCCGTTGGAAAGACTGGATTCGGTATGGATTAAAATGGGGATCCTGGGCGGTTTCGCGGTCAGGGTTTTTGTTTCATACCTCCATACCTTGTCCATAATTCTGGCAAGATATTGGGCATGGGTTTCATAGGTTGAAGGATAGATGATTTTATAATTATCAGTTTTTATCTGCCTCCAGCGAAGCGACGCAGGATCCTGGCCCGTTGAAAAATACTGGCCCTGGCTGCCCAATGGCATAAGGCTGATTACGAAAATTGAGATGATAATGGAATAGAGAACCCTGAAATTAGGTGGTGTCATCTCAGTAATATCTTGTTGACTGCAGATAGGCCTGTACATATTCGGTAATGCCGTCTTCAAGGCTGTGGAACGCTTTCGAATATCCTGCCAGTCTCAGCTTTTCCATCTTTGCTTCAGTAAAATACTGGTATTTATCACGGATATCGACAGGTGTATCAATGAATTCAACATCCGGCTGTAAATCAAGAGAAAGGAATACTGAATTGACCAGGTCTAAGAACGTACGCGCCTTTCCTGTTCCGAGGTTATAAATACCAGGCTGGCTCCTGTGTTCAAACAGATAATACATCACATCTGTCACATCCTTCACATAAATGAAATCCCGCAGTTGTTTGCCATCCTGAAAGTCGGGACGGTGGGACCTGAACAACCTGACTTTTCCGCTTGTCTTAATCTGGTTAAAGGCATGAAAAACTACAGATGCCATCCGCCCTTTATGATACTCATTCGGGCCGAAAACATTGAAAAATTTAAGACCGAACCAGGCCGGTGGGACTGAAGACTGCTGTAATACCCATTTGTCAAACTCATTTTTTGAGACCCCATAGGGGTTCAGGGGCTTAAGTTGCGACACGATTTCATGACTGTCGCTATACCCCAGGGAACCGTCGCCATAGGTTGCGGCCGATGAAGCATAGACCAGCGGGATATTAAACCGGCTGCAAAAAGTCCAGATTTTTTTACTGTACCCAAGGTTAAGTTCGTCGAATACACTCATGTTAAATTCAGTAGTGTCGGTACGCGCACCGATATGGAAAACGAACTCAATTTCCTTTGCATGGGCCGGAAGCCAGTCGAACAGATCCTTTCGTTCAACTTTGCTGAGATAGACTTTGTGTGAGTAGTTATTGATCTTTTCAGCCCTGGAGAAATCATCTACAATAACAATTTCCTTGAAACCTTTGTTATTCAGTTTACCCACAAGACAGCTTCCAATGAAGCCTGCTGCCCCTGTAACTATAATCATACCCAGCTAATTTTCATTCCTTCGTCACTCGTAAATCGTACATCATCCAGAGTATCATGTCCAGAACCTGATAATGTCTTCCATTTCTTCCCGTTCTTTCAGTAAAACAAACGATTCACCTTCATTATAATACCCTATTATCCTCGGGGCGAAACGGCTGTTGTACCTCGACCACATTGAGAACGTATACCCGCCTGTATCATGGATCACGATATGATCTCCTTCACGCACTTCCGGTAAAGATACTCCTTTTGCGAGGATATCACCCGAGAAGCAAAGCGGGCCTGCAAGATTCCAGGGATTGACAGAATTTCCAGTCCTGGGATTTCCCTCTCCGTCAAGTACTGTATATTCATGCAGCCAGTCCCTTGGGTTCAGGCATTCCCTTACAAAAAGGTCGGCCCCCACATGGAGCATTGCAGTGCTCACGCCCGGATCGTGTTTGACATATTCAACCCTGCTGACTGTCCATCCCGGGTTGGTATAGGTCCACCGGCCGAATTCTGTGATCAGACGTACTCCTTGATCCTTGATCCTTGATCCTTGATCCGGGAACCGGGAGCCGGAATCGGTATCGCCCGGAAGTGAAAGATTGCCTTCCCTGAATAACAGGGGGGCCCTTTGCTTCAGTGCAGCAACGTATGCTTCCATGGAGACCGGCTGTCTGCCCAATGAATACGATACCGGCAAGCCTCCCCCGATATCAAAAGTGGTAATTTGAACATAGCCTTTGCGAGCTGATGTAAGCCTGTTAATTTCAAGCATGAGGTCATAAAGTTCCCCGGTCCCCTCAACCAGCATTTCAAGAGGACAACCCTGGGAGCCCACATGCAGATGCATGCCGCTGAGAAAGTCATTCTCCAGGAAAGCATTGGTTAATTCCTGTTTCTTAAACCTAAGTGGTACTCCGAATTTTGAGTATTCCCCTGCAACGCTTGATTCCTTTATGGACCCTTCACCGATCTGTGGATTGATGCGAATGCCTATGGTGCTCTTTGATTCCCGGTTTTTGAGTAAAATATTTACCCGTTCCAGCTCCGAAAAATTGTCGAGGTTGAGGTGGATCCCTTCATCCAGCGCAAATTCAAGTTCTTCCCTGGTTTTAACAGGAGAATCATAAACAATCATTCCCGGATCAAATCCCTGGTGAAGGGCCAGTTTAACTTCTCCCATCGAAGCTGCTTCAACCCCAAAACCAAGTTCCTTTGTAAGTTGCATGACCCCCGACAGGGGGCAGGCTTTAACAGCAAGCCCGTGAAGTGTTGTTGACGGGAAACAAGAACTCAGGTACGACAGCCTTTCTTTTAAAAAGGTAAGATCGTAGAAGATCACAGCCGTGTCTTCCTCTCGGATAAGGCCTGCCTGTAATGCTCTTTTGAATGCAGATGATATTTTCCCCGGCGAAAGATTTTCCATAAAGTAAGGCATCTAAGATATGATCTTTTTCTCTTTTGAGACTTCCAGGAGTTTTGCGATGGCCGATTTGCCTTCAACCCCAAGTTGGAGGGTGAAATTGTTCACGTAGAGACTGATATGTTTCATCATGACCTCTTCATTCATTTCCCTTGCATTGGCACGTACAAAAGGCATGGCGTCGGGTCCGTTGAGCATGGCGTGTTCCACGCTGCGGTTCATTATCCTGTTTAGTTTATTGATGACTTCGTATCCCAGGCTTCGTTTTGCAATAATCCCCCCAAGAGGAATCGGGGCATGAGTAAGTCCTTCCCAGTATTCTCCAAGGTCGGCAAGCTTTTTCAGCCCTTTGTCAGTGTATGTAAACCTGTTTTCATGGATGATCACACCGGCATCCACTTTATTATCCAGTATAGCAGCTTCAACCTGGCTGAACACCATGAACCGTTTTAGAGAGGCCTCGGGAAAAGCCAGGCGGAAAAGCAGGTGGGCCGTAGTATATTCCCCGGGAATGGCTACTGTGTGGAAAGGGATCTCATCCAAAGGAATATCCTGTTTCGCAATCAGCAGGGGGCCGTTACCTTTGCCGAGAGCGCTGCCGCTTTCGAGAAGGACATATGTTTTCTGAAGGAATAAAAAAGCGTGATAGCTTACTTTAATCATTTCGGCTTCCCCTTTCAGGGCCATTCTGTTTAAAGTCTCAACATCTTCCATCCGGAATTCAAAATCCAGCCCTTCCAGATCGATTTTCCCGTGCACCAGGGCATCGAAAATGAACGTATCATTCGGACAGGGAGAAAATGCAAGCCGTATCATCTCAAACTTAGATTTACCTGTGAAAGTTCTTTTAACAAATGGTCCAGGATTTTATCGAGGTTTTGGATGGCAAGGGGAACATTCCATTGTGACTTATCCCTTTCTGCAACATAATTTGATACCGAACGGATCTCAATGAATGGAACTGCTTCTGACAGACATGCATAGAAAAAAGAAGCGCCTTCCATGCTCTCAAGATCGGCCTTGTACATGTCGTTCAGCGTCTCAATGGTTTCTTTGTGGGTATAAATAAGATTGACCGTAACACCTTTAGCTTCAGGCAGCTTTTGTAACACTGCCGAAACCGGTGGTTTCCGGTTAAACAGCCATCCGCCTTCATATGGAAACGCATCGGGATCCTGCAGGCCTAAGTCGAAAAGAGAGAGGTAGTTCTCTTCATCTTCAACGCCAACCAGGCCGAAAACCTCTGCATTAACCTGGTATACGCTGCCGATGCGGGTTTTTGGAGAATATGCCCCGGCGATTCCCACATTGAGTGCCAGGTCGTAATGCTGCCTGTTTAATTGTTTCCCAAGGTGGAAGGCGGTATGTGCCATTCCTACTCCGGTAACAAGCAGGTCGATTGCATGTTTCTGAAATTCATAATGCTGAAGGAACTCACCCTCCGATCCGATGAAAGTAAGCCTTTGTAACAGAGGGCGTATTTCGGCTACGGTTGCAGAAACGATAATTATTCTCATGACTGAAATTAGTTCAGCATTTATTGCTGAATCATAAAACGTTTATTCAGGTCTTTTATTGAAATTCGTTCCATATTCGAGGCCGAATTTATGAGGTCCCGATTCGTTCCTTTTCAGCAGGAATGCGAACAACAGTCCGAAAAACCCCAGGGCGCTGAAGATCCACATCCCCAGGTGGTAACCCTGGGGGTGCTCTGAGCTGGCTTTGGAAAAGTCGTTGGACCAGCCAATAACAATATTAAACCCGAATAACCCGATATTCTGGATCATGGTCATGAGGCCGTAAGCTGTACCCAGCTTTGATGCCGGTGTGACCAGGGAGACCGAAGGCCACATCACGGCAGGAACAAGCGAGAATGCCAGGCCCATGATACTCATCGGGATTATCAGGTTAATATTGGTATAACCCATCATAAGATATACAGGAATGATCAGCAAGGAGCCGAACATCATCAACAGGGATCGTTTCCCGATAAAATCAGATAACAAACCGAAAAGGGGAGTGAAGATCATTGCCGAAAGGGTCAGCAGACTGGAAAGGAAGCCTGCATATTCGGGAGTTACTCCATGGGCTTCCTGGAAGAATTTGATCGCAAAGGTCTGGAAAGGGAACATAGCCGAATAAAACGTTATGCAAAGCATTACTATGAACCAGTATGATTTGCTGAAGGCCCTGAAATTCAGGAAGGAGAAAACTACGATCAGGACATAGATAACGATCTGAAGCATCATTTCGATTTCGAAATGCAGGAGGTAGTTGATGGTAACGAATACCCCTGCCAGGAGGGCAGCGCAAATTACTATCCGGTTCTTAATAAAAGAAAAGACCTCAGAAAGTATGACTTTATCCTGTTGGCCCACATGTGCCAGGTTGTATGTCTTATTAGCATAACTGTCAATAAAATAAAATATCCCCAGCGTTAATACGCTGATAACCCCGGCACCCACGGAGACCCAGAGTGGGTTCTGCCAATGGGTATAAAGGCTCCTGCCCCAGGTTTGAGAGTTTAGAGCAAGGAAGGACCCCAGGCGCGCAACGGTCAGATTGAGGCCGAAGGCGAAAGAAAGCTGTTTACCTTTAAACCATTGGGCGACAACTGTGGTTATGGCAACGATCATACTTTCGGCTCCAAGCCCGAATATAAGCCTGCCTGCTGCCATCAGGTAAATATCGCCTTTCAATACAGTTATAAAAGCACCGATAAAAACAAGAAGGGAAAATATCAGGGCAGCTTTTTTTGTACCAATACGGTCGATGATCAGGCCTCCTATAAGGACCATGATAATATTAGGGAAACTATAAATCCCCTGAAGCAGTCCGAGATCGCTGTCGGTGAATTTAAGCTGGGTTTTAAGCGCAACGGCCAGGGGACTGATGCTGTCGTAAATGTAATAGTTCCCGAACATGGCCAGGCTGATAAAAATCAGCACAATCCAGCGCAATGCTGCGGGCGGTTCCCTTTTGATGGTTAATGTTTGAGTCATGATTTGTGTTTTCTCCTTTTAATTATTGTTGGCCATGCAATCGAGGCGCATAGGGTTAAAATCTTCGCTTTCAAAAGTAATATAATTCAGGATATGATCGGAGCCCTATCCACCTGATAAAGGTAATTTTCACTTACGGATTATCAGTGATAGCTTTCGACTAAAGGATATACCCGAATTCCTTTCCAGGCAGGAAGCCATATAAAAAAATGCCTATCTTTGTGTTAGTTTATCAAGCCCTTATGAAAATCAGGCCTGTCATCTTAGTCTTAATGCTCGTTGTATTGCTTTCGGCCCCGGCCATGGCCGGTACGAATAATTTCTCCAGCTCCTCTGATACAATCAGGTTGAATTTCGAAACCATCACGGATTTTTCGCTTTCACTTTTACCCTGGCAGTGTGTTGACCTTGACCATCATTCAACATATGGCATCCTTAACCACACCTTTCCAAATGATACCGTTGCAAAGGCGTTTATGTGCTTTAACCCCTCTGCCGTTAACCCGGCAATGACCGATCAGGGAATCCAGCCTCATAGCGGCTCAAAGTTCGGAGCCTGTTTTTCGGCTACTCCTCCAAAGAACAATGACTGGCTGATCTCTCCGAAAGTGCACCTGGGGAACCTGGCAAAGTTTGACTTCTGGGTAAAATCCTACACCGACACTTACGGGCTTGAAGAATACAAGGTACTGATCTCCAATACAGATTCAGCTACCTCGAGTTTTACGTCCATTTCGGGTTCCCAGCCCCTGACAGCGCCTATCACCTGGACCCTTAAGCAATTCGATCTCTCTTCATTTGCTAACCAGGATGTTTATCTTGCAATACAATGCGTCTCGAATGATCATTTTATCTTTATGGTGGATGACATTGAGATAGTCCTCAATTCCTCCGGGGATCTTAAAGCTGATTTCTCTGCTGATCAAACTCATCCTGCCGTAGGGGAAACTGTGAATTTCCAGGATGTTTCTACAGGCTTTCCCACTACCTGGCAATGGACGTTTATAGGGGGGAGCCCGTCTTCCTCCTCAGTTCAGAATCCTGGTGGTATCACTTACAGCAATCCTGGGAATTATGATGTCACCCTCACTGTCGGCAATGGCACTTCAACCGATACAAAGACTATTACCGGATACATTCATGTTGGAGGCTATCCCTCATCCGCATCACTGACTTTTGAAGGCCTGTCGGATTTTACATTGGATTTTTCCCCCTGGACTACCCTGGATGTGCAGGGTGGTGCAACCTGGCCTATCAATGGGATCACCTTCCCTCATAGCGGTCAAGCCATGGCCTATATATGCTTTAACCCGGCAATGACCGATCAGGGAATC
>JAPLDN010000093.1 GCA_026391755.1 Bacteroidota bacterium | reverse complement strand
TGAAATGTATAGGATTACAACTAACAATTTTTTCATTTTAAGCTATTATATTATTTAATTCATAAATTACATTCCAATACACTTTAATCCTTTACACACCTGACAGAAAACCCACAGACTTTTGCAGCAGTATTAACCATCTCGACTTTAGATCCGCTACCATTCGTTCCCATAACCCAGGCGGAATTTGTTCCGGTTTCGGTAGATGTCCAGAATGTTGCTCTTTCTCCAGCGGCTCCAAATCCACTCCCTGCTTGCCAGCCTCCGTTAAGTGCATTAAAACCTGAATGTCCTCCATTCATTAACATAAGTTATTACAATAAAAGGGTTGCCATTATTCATTACCTGGGTAGTAGTAAAATTGTTTCCATCAATGTCATGAATAGAAATTGCTGGAAACTTAAGATCTTTTAGGCATCCGTTAGAATATCCTTTTACCTCACAAATTTCCGTATATGATAATCTCTTCATTGATTGATAGTCGACAATATAGTAACTATCATTACTATATTCTAATAAACAAAGTGTAACAAAATAATCACCGGTTTTAAGAGAAGGAAGATCATGCCAATCCTCATCATCAAATATATCATCTATATCGTTATTTCCCTTAACGTAGTAGTATTCATTTGGTCCCAATGGATTGTAATCTCTTTCATACAGCACTATTCCAGAGGGCCGCACATTATTTGGATCAGTAGATGCTTTTATTTTTACTTTTAGTTTACCTGTGCGGCGGTTTGAACGGTTGCCTATTTTCCCGGGAGAAACCCTAATCGTCTTTCCCTCCACTTTATAATTCCAATCTCCACTCAAAGTTGGACTTTGTGCGGAAATGGTTTTATGAAACGCGATAGAATATAGAAAAAGGATGAGAATTAACGTTGTTTTGTTTTTCATAAAGACATATATTATGTGATTAATACCGTTGTAGAGGGTCCTCGTACTTTACATCAGCCAATTTTAACATTTAAGAAAAGATGGCATAATTTTCTAGTGCCATGGTTGGGGAATGCTCCCAGCAGGCAGCGCACATGTCCTCAACTTGAGGAACAGCGGAGGTCTGTGCTATTGAAGAAATTGTCAGAATGAACAGATAAATAATAAGTGTGATCGTTTTCATACTGAGTCTTTAATACACCTTACACTAAACCCTGTTTTCTCATCACTAAAATTGTTACTCTGTTGCAAGAATTAATCCTGCAACTGATAGCATGAATAAGAAAATGGTCTTTTTCATAAAGTAGTTTTTATATTAGTTAATTATTCCTCAAACAGCGAACACTTATTTGATACCCTGATTCTCCAGAAGAATCACTATCCCTATCCACTGCAATATCATTAAAAACAATACCACGCTCCCAGGCATTGTCCTCATCAGCCTTTGTGGAACTCCACCAATAGGCTTCTTTGCCATAACCACCAGACATGGGATATGCACGAAAACCAGCCGGCAGAGCAGTAAAACCGGTTTCATTAGTAGCGCCAATGTTAGGACTTTTCCAATTTGTTGTGCCTGTTTCTTTCAGTTTGCCTCCGGCGACTTTCTCACCTCCTAAATAGTCAGTGAGAGCAGTCCATTCGGCATCGGAAGGCAAATGCCATCCGGAAGGGCAGGCTTTAAGTGCCTCTTCATAATAATATAAACAACCATAGGATTCGATTTTAAAGGATATTGTACTTTCAGAAAATTTATACCTGA
>JAPLDN010000114.1 GCA_026391755.1 Bacteroidota bacterium | reverse complement strand
TCCTGCTGAACAGTACATGAAACCTCACTCCGGGAGCAGGCTTGGTTGTTGCTTTTCTTCCATGCCTCCGGCCAACCCCAATAACAAATGGCTTATTTCCCCAAGGCTTTCACTGGGCACTTCATCCATGCTGGATTTATGGGTAGAGACTTACAATCTTGCATACGGCCTTGAACGGTATAATATTGCCGTATCTCTGACAGACAATAATCCTTCCAGCTTTGTTAATCTCAACACCACTTACGAAACAGCTGATACAATGTGGACACACCGCTATTATGACCTGAAAGATTATAATAACAAAACGGTTTATGTTGCAATTCAATGCGTTTCGGACAACCAGTTTATTTTTATGATTGATGATATTCATATCTCCTCCCTCTCGGGGATCGATGATGAACGATCGGGTATCAGGGTATCGGTTTATCCCAATCCTGCTCATGAGTTCATCAATTTCAGTATTGAGATGCCTTTTGGGACCAGGATCAAAGCCGAACTTTCCGATATGCTGGGGAAAGGTCTTCGCTCAGCCGAATTTGTAAGTGGAGTTGGATCAGCGAAAATGGATATTCATGACCTTAATCCCGGTGTATATTCCTTGTTGATTTATTCCGATGGATCCAGGCTTGTTCAAAAAGTAGTTATTAAATAATCCACAGTTTCATGAAATTAGTTTCACTTTGTATAAGGCTTTTATTTGTTTCTGCCCTTCTCTTTATTATTGATCCCGTAAAAGTATCCGGTCAGCACCAGGCAGGAGGGGTCCCTTTAAGTTTTGGCAGGGCCCTTGACCCTGTGAACATCAAAAGCACTGATATCCCGGGCCCTTCAGCAGAATGTATCAGGCAGAACGAAACTGTTCACTCTTTGCCTTACCGTTTTGCCCTAAACCTCCCGGTGGATATTTCAATGTCAAATTCAGGAAGTACCGAAATCCTGAAGGATGGCCAGCGTGTTTGGAGGCTAACTGTGCATTCTGCCGGGGCCAAAGCACTTATACTTTATTTTAACAGGTTCAGCATCCCTGAAGGAGGAAAACTTTTTGTTTATAATCCTTCAAGAACACAGATGTTCGGGGCCTATACCAGCGCAAATAAAAACTCTTTCGGCACGTTTGCCTGCCCTCTGGTAGAGGGAGACGCCCTGGTAATGGAATATAATGCCCCCTCTGGTCTTGCCCAGCCTGATATTCATATATCGGAAGTGGCTTATGCTTTCAGGGGATTCACCAACTATGAGGAAAATAATCCTTTACCTTCTTCCGGCACCTGTGAGGTCAACGTCAACTGCACCGAAGGAGATAACTGGCAGAAACAGAAAAGGGGAGTAGTGAAATTAGTGATTAAAGACAGTCTTGGTCATACATTACTTTGCTCTGGTTCAATGATTAATAATACCAATAATGATGGTATTCCATACCTCCTTACGGCAAATCATTGCGGAAGATACGCCCGCCCCATTGATTTGAGCCAGTGGCTTTTCTATTTCAATTATGAGATGCCCGGATGCCCGAATACGATCCCTCTTACACCCTCAACTCTGCTTGGGGCTTCAATGAAATCGCACGGAGGGACCGAATTTACCGGCTCCGATTTTTACCTCGTCAGGTTGAGTGAATCCGTCCCTGATTCCCTGCATGTCTATTTTAATGGCTGGAACCGGGAAACTGCATCCAGCCCCAGTGGAACCGGAATTCACCACCCCGGGGGAGATGTAAAAAAAATCTCAACGTATAATTCGCACCTGATAACCTCATCCTATCCCGGGAACCCACTTCCCTGTTTCTGGGCGGTTTACTGGAATTACACTGTCCACGGGCATGGTGTGACTGAAAGGGGCTCCTCGGGTTCTCCGATTTTTAATTCTGATGGCCAGATTGTCGGGACTCTCACAGGCGGGGATTCTTCATGTGATACAGCATGGATCAATTCTTCCGATTATTACGGCAAGTTTTCCTGGCATTGGGATCTTAATGGAAGTGACTCGGTTAACGTGCTGAAATACTGGCTTGACCCTAATAATACCGGGGTTACGAAAATGGGAGGATGGGCGCTGGGAATTGATGACCAGGCTGTAAAGGAAGGGATTAAATTGTTCCCGAACCCTGCACATGAGAATACTACCATCAGCCTGGAGAATGAAAGTTCAGACAAGGGAGTTTCAGATGTCTCCATTACCGACATACTTGGAAATAGATTCCCTCATTGGAATTTTACAGAGAACATACCCGGCAATTACACGATTGATCTGCAATCACTGCTTCCCGGTGTATACATCGTCTTTATTTCGGGCCGGAATTTCACAAAGAGTATTAAGCTTGTTAAAATATAATGCAATTGCCGGGACAAACAGATACCTTGAAAATACTTCAGCAATCACTCTCCCCCGGGCTTGAAGATATTTCTGAAAAAGTTCTGGACGGCCGTTCCCTGAGCCCTTCCGAAGGGCTTCTTTTATTTGAGAAAGCAGAACTTGGTTTTCTTGGAGTTCTTGCAGATGTGGTAAGGATACGAAAGAATGACGACAAAGCCTGGTATATCAGGAATTTTCATATTGAACCCACGAATATTTGCGTTAACCGTTGCAGATTCTGCTCTTTCTCCCATCATTTCAGCAATTCACAATGGGAACTTACGGTGGATGACATCCTCGCAAAAGTTGACGAACAGGAAGAAACTGTGCGCGAAATCCACATTACGGGTGCGGTTCATCCGAAGAGGGATATCGTGTATTACGGGGAACTCCTTAAACAGATCAAGTTGCGCCGCCCCGGCCTGCATATAAAAGCATACTCGGCGGTTGAACTGGACTATATGATTAATAAGGCGGGGATGGATTTTACCACGGGGCTGCAATATTTAAAGGACTGCGGATTGGATTCCGTTCCGGGCGGTGGGGCTGAGATCTTTGACGAGATTATCAGGGAAGAGATTTGCGGGATGAAAACCAGTTCCCGGGACTGGCTGGGCATCCACAGGGCAGCCCATGTTCTGGGCCTGCCTTCCAATGCAACCATGCTTTACGGGCATATAGAAAATTATGCAAACCGAATAGACCACCTGGAGAGGCTGAGGAAACTTCAAAGCGAGACCGGGGGATTCAATGCCTTCATTCCCCTGAAATTCCACAGGTATAATAATGAGATGAAAGATATTCCCGAAGTTGCGGTCAGTGAGGATATGAGAATGTATGCTGTATCACGGATTTACCTTGACAATTTTCCCCATCTGAAAGCCTATTGGCCTGCACTTGGCCGGAAAATGGCCCAGGTCTCGCTTTCATTTGGCGTTGATGATATGGATGGAACTATTAACGATTCAACCCGTATATATTCGCTTGCCGGCGCTGAAGAGCAGAGCCCCGTTATGACAGTTTCGGGAATGAAACAACTGATTAAAGAAACCGGCAGGGTGCCTCTTGAGAGGGACTCATTGTACAGGCCTGTTGTCTGATTCTTTCAACATGATTTTATGAACCATGAGGGTCACATCCCTGGGCTCCATTCCCTTGAATGAAGCATACGGAATGGGCGGAAGAACTTTAGCCTGGATATCATGGTTCTTGTTGACCAGGAATCCTCCCTTGCGGATGGCCATGGTTGTGCCTGTAATGACAACGGGCAGAATGGGCTTCCCTGTCTCCAGTGCCAGGTGAAACGCCCCTGTTTTAAATGTTTGCAGCCTGCCGTCTTTCGACCTCGTCCCTTCAGGAAAGATCATTACGGAGCTTCCCGATCTGAGAGTCGTTGCCGCATCCTCCATCATCTTTATCATGCTGCTTTTTTTACCCCTGTCAATAACGATATACCGGTTCAGCCACATATTCCAGCCGATAAACGGGAAGTTGTAAAGCGATCTTTTGGCAACCCATTTGTAATTGTTCCAGAGCAGGAAAAGGACAATGATATCGGCTCCCGACTGGTGATTGGAAACAATGACATAAGTCTCATGTTTGTCGATCTTCTCTCTCCCAACCACCCTGATCCTCCACATGAAATTGGCCTTCAGGACTATCAAAGACCATAAACAGGTAAATTGGTGAAGTATGACAAGTCTCTTGTCAAAAAGGAAAGTGAGAAGAAAAATCAGAAAAGAAACCGGAAAAAGCAGGGCCGAGATGAAAAATAATTCAAACCAGAAATAACAGGAGGCCAGGAAACGAAGTATCTTGTTCATGAAAAACCGTTTATTCTTCAAGAGTCTTAAACTGGCTGTAATCCCTCCATTTTTCCAGGACCGCTGCAAGGTCGGCAGGATAATCCGAGTCGAAATGCAGGCTGCGGCCATCGGAAGGGTGTATAAATCCCAGGGATTTGGCATGCAGCGCCTGGCGCGGAATGACCTTGAAACAATTCTGCACAAACTGCTTGTATTTGGTGAACGTAGTACCTTTCAGGATCTCGCCTCCACCATAAGTGATATCGTTGAACAGGGGGTGCCCGATATGCCTGAAATGAACCCTGATCTGGTGTGTACGGCCTGTTTCCAGGCGGCATTCAACGAGACATACATAACCTAAACGTTCAATCACCTTGTAATGGGTTATGGCTTCACGGCCCTTCTCCTCATCCGCATATACCGAAAAAATAAGGCGGTTCCTGGTGTCCCTTCCTATATTCCCGCTTATAGTCCCTTCATTTTCATTGATGTTTCCCCACACAAGGGCAACATAAGTGCGGTCGATTGTATGATCAAAGAACTGACGTGCAAGTTTGCTCTGTGCAAGCTCATTCTTGGCAACAATCATGATGCCGGAAGTATCTTTGTCGATGCGATGAACCAGAAATGGCCTGGATTCACCTGATGGATCCGATTTCTGAAGATGGAATAAAAGTGCATTTTGAAGGGTGCCTGTAAAGTTCCCGTGACCAGGGTGGACAACCATTCCGGCTGCCTTGTTTACAATAAGGATATCCTTGTCTTCATACACGATATTTACAGGGATATCTTCAGGGTAGATCTCGGTGTCTCTCGGTGGATGAGCCAATACGATGGTGATCACGTCCAGTGGCTTGACTTTGTAATTCGGTTTCACCGCCGATCCGTTAACCAGTATATTCCCTGCATTGGCTGAGTTCTGAACCCTGTTGCGGGAAATATTCTCCATTTTTGCAAAAAGATACTTGTCGATCCTCAGTTGCCCCTGGCCGTTGTCCACAACAAACCTGAAATGTTCGTATAATTCATTGGGCTCTTCGAAATTATCCGGTATTTCATTCATACTGCAGGTGATTGCGGTGATCAGGGGGTGATGATGATTTTCTTCAGGGCATCCCTGTTGCCATTACGGTCGGTTAAATAAAGGATATAGATTCCCTGCTTTAGCTGCGCCAGGTTGAGGCTTTCGGTATACTTCACCGAAAGCAGGGTTTGTCCGAGCAGGTTCGTAATTGTTATGGTATAGTCTTCGGCGGATGAGGTGCCACGCATGTCATACCTGAGATGCAGAATCCCGTTATTGCAGGGATTGGGATATACCTCCAGTTCCGGGGCGGAGGTTTCTGATTCTCCTATACCCAATGGGATCGGCTTGCCAACTACAGGCCTGATCATCAGCGAACCGGAATATGCACTGTTATACCAATGCCCGGATGTATTATAAAAGATCTGGTCGGAATGATCGTTATAAGTGTCAAATCCAAGATTGAGGTTATCGGCCGTGGTCTGTATCCAGCCCACATATATTGTTCCGCTCACAGGAAGGGCAGGAATATGATAGGTGACGAATTGATTCAGAGGGTAAGCATGTTTTGGCACGGTAAGCCTGCTGTATATCGTATCACCGGGTGTTCCCACGTCATCAGACCATACGCATAAAAAGAAATAGGGGGTGCTGGTATTGCTCAGGACATGGTTAAAATACATCTGTATTGCCCTCAGGGTGTCGGGTTTATTTAAATTAAAACGATAAGCCAGCATGGATCCGGCCGGGGTAAGGCCGTAGGAAGCTTCAGGCGTGCCGTCGTCATATGCAAAATAGTTGAACATATTCTGATTCCGGCTAATGGTATCCCCAAAAACCGAACCGCTTGCGTTATCCTTAATGAAATGATGCATCTGGAAAACGGCGCTGTCGGCCTGAGTTATAGGATAGAACCATGGAACCGCCGCGTGAAGGGTGAAAGGGCCTGCTGTATAGACAGGCTGAAGGTTAAAATTGGGGCTGTAGTATGTTTTAGTAAAGGAACCGGTCGAATTTGTTACTTTATAAGAATAATGGCAGTTGTGAATGCTTACATCCCTGTTGTTGAAGATTACCGAGACGGAATCGGCCATCTCCTGTTCGGGAGAGGCCGTGTAATGCGGGTAAGGCATGGATTCGTAATTCTTCAGCATGCTGGGGGCCCTGTCCATGAAACGGATTTCGGCCCGTACCGTATCGTTCATATTTCTCCCGATATTCAGATACACGTTGTCGATATTCCACTGGTCACAGTTACTTTGCCAGGAGTATTCAGGAGGAGCCGAGAAGTTCACATAATTATAAAACTGGAAGCGGAAGGTTTTTTTAAAGAACAGCTGGGTGTCTGTTATCGGGATCATTACCTGGACAAAGTATTTTTCATTATTATAGTAACGGAATGTGTCAAGCGACATGCCAATACTCGACCAAACGTTCTTCCAGATATCCGGGACGCTGTCATGTGCCGGTATCACCAGAAAACGAAGCATAAGAGAATCCTGTTTGAGCGGATAATTTCTTGATCTGCCCTGGGGCTGATAATAAAAACTTAGGTAGACCGAATCGGCGGCTGTGATTTTACGGGGTATGGGGGTAAATAATGAATCAAGCCTAATATAACGCGATGTAAGGTGATCGGCTGTAAAGGGAGTGGGCCCTGGTTCTGCGTTCGCGTACATCATCCCTGTTTCATCGACTGCATCTAAGGTCACAGCCCCACGGTTGGGCGGATATACAGGGATATCGGTGTTTACAAATGTATAATGGTCGATCCAGAGACGGCTGGTGGGATATACGCTGTCATACGAAAAATCATCAAAAAACGGGAGGTTCACCGGCAGAGTGTCGGTGGCTGTATTAAGACGTCCCTCCTGCTGTATTTCAAGATATTTCTGACGTACCTGCGGATTTATTTGCATACCGGTAAGTAACTCCTGTGCCCATCCGCCAACAGAAAAAAATAAAAAAACTATTGTAAGTAACCTGTTCATCAAATTTTATTTCTATATCTCATTATCCAGCAATCCAGTTATCCAGTTATCCAGTTATCCAGTTATCCCGTTATTTCGTCAACAAGCTATCCAGTTGTGTTGTGTCTTTCTTCATCTGGCTGGCTTTTGCACCCATTCCTACCTGCAGGTCAATAACCGAGCCTTTGTCGATCCTGGTACCGGGTGCAATGATGGTGTGGTTGAAAAGCTGGTTCTGAACCGCGTCTTCATCGAATGATTTAATAAAAAGAAGTTTTCCAAGCTTGAGCCCTGAACTTTCCAGCATTGACTGGGCCTGGCGCAGAGTAAGGTCCTTGAGGTCGGGCATGGCGGTCTTTTCAGGTATCAGGGAAACAATAGTCAGGTAAACCATACGGTTATGTTTCACCCTGGACCCGGGATAAGGGTCCTGGGAAAGTATCGCACCCCTGGGCTTATCCGGATCGAAAATACTGTCATTAATAGCAAATTTGAAATCACCAAATTTGTCTCCCTGCATTATATCCGAAATAATTTGCCCGCGGAAATCAGGCACCACGATATAATCGCTATGCTTGGTATACCAGGAAAGAGAATAAAATGTGATCCAGAGAAGGAATGCAGTAATCCCTACGGAAATAAGAAAATGCTTCAGAAATCGTTTAGAAAATAAAAAATGCACAAATTCCATGCCTGGGTTTACCTTATTAACCTGAAATAGATGATTTTATTGTACCTGGAAAGGCAGGACAAAATTACGAAAAAATGCCTTTGCCACAAAACAGCATGATTTTGTGCTAATTTTGCCCTTTAAAATCAATACTATGTACAATATTGCAATAGTTGCCGGCGGCAATTCCGGTGAATATGATATCTCGATGAAAAGCGGAAAGCAGGTTGAACTGCATATGGATCTGAAAAAATTCCGTCCGTTTCTTATCGAGATCAGGGGAACAAAATGGAATTACAAGCTTGAATCGAAATCTTTTTTTATCGACAAGAATGATTTCTCCCTTGCGATTGGAAAAAGAAAGATCAGGTTCGATGCAGTTTTCAATGCTATTCACGGAACTCCCGGAGAAGATGGCAGGTTGCAGGGTTATTTTGATATGCTGGGAATCCCGTATACATCATGCGGGCTTATGACTTCAGCCCTTTCATTCAATAAAAGTTTCTGCAAGGATGTGGTTGCAGGATACGGTACTGATGTTGCCAGGTCGGTTCATCTTTATAAAGGGGATTCCGCTGCAGGAGCTGAAGTTATCAAACATCTCACCCTGCCTGTATTCGTTAAACCCAACTGCGGAGGTTCCAGTGTTGGGATGTCAAAGGTAAATTTTAAAAAAGATCTTAAAACAGCATTGGATATTGCCTTTAAGGAGGATGATGAGATCATTGTTGAAGAATTTATCAAGGGAAGGGAACTCACTTGTGGCGTAATCAGGTCGAAAGGTAAGATAATTGCTTTTCCTGTTACCGAAATCATCTCCAAAAAAGAATTCTTCGATTACGAGGCAAAATACCAGCCTGGCATGGCCGAAGAGGTTGTGCCGGCTGATGTGCCTGCTAAAGTTGCCGAAAAATGCCGGGAAATTTCGGTAAATCTGTTCAGAAAACTTAACTGTAAAGGAATTGTGCGGTTCGACTACATATTTACAGGCAGGAAATTTTATTTCCTGGAAGTCAATACGGTTCCCGGAATTACCTCGGCGAGTATTGTTCCGAAAATGGCAAAAGCCTATGGTTGGACCTACTCCGACCTGATCACTAATTTGCTGAATGAAATAATCTAAAATCAATTTATATTATGATTTCGTTGGTATTCGCCACAAATAATCTCCATAAGCTCAGGGAGGTACGTGAAATTACAGGAAATGCAATCATCGTCAGCAGTTTAGGTGATATTGGTCTTGATGCCGAGATCCCCGAGACACAGGATACCATTGAAGGGAATGCACGGCAGAAAGCACGGTTTATTTTTGAACAAACGGGAATGGATTGTTTTGCTGACGACACGGGACTTGAGATTTCAGCTCTTAACGGCAGGCCTGGTGTTTATTCGGCCCGTTATGCCGGTGAAGGATGCAGCTTTGCAGATAATGTGAAAAAAGTACTTGAAGAGATGACGGGCCATGAAGACCGCAGGGCCAGTTTCAGGTGCGCAATCTGCCTTATCTATAAAGGGAATGAATTTCTTTTTGAAGGCAGGGTTGACGGGGAGATCACAACAGGTCCTTCAGGAACCGACGGATTCGGATATGATCCTGTGTTCAGGCCGGAAGGGATGCGGGAGACTTTTGCGGAAATGCCTCCCTTTCTTAAGAATGGCCTGAGCCACAGAGGAAGGGCGGTTCATAAAATGGTACAGTACCTCGCCATGTTGCAGTAAAAAAAAATCCCGGTCACTGGCCGGGATTTTTTATGAGGATTTTCTCCTTACGGGAAAACAACACCCTTGTATTTGGTTATATCAACATACGGTATTTTACTACCGAAACGCTGATTGATTGCTTCGATAAAGAAATTGGCCGAAAGTGCATTTCCCCTGGGAGTCAGATGGATCCCGTCAAGTGAAAAAGCGCCGCCAGTCACGAAGTTCGCATTAAGGTGAACTCCGTCCCAAACGATTCCCGACTGTGAATGCAGGAGATTGAGTTTTGAGTTCATGTCAACCAGTCCAAGGTGACGGTTTGAAGCCATTGTATCCAGCATGGCATTGAACACACCGGTTGCAGCTTTTATCTGGGCAACTTCCTTAATAGTCAGAATATACTGATCGGGTATTGGATAAGGGGCGTGGGTTCTTACATTGATGATCCCCATTCCTGAGCATTTCAGAGAATCCTGTGGGACTGTCATCAGAACATATTCACCGGGCACCATCTGCCTTACCTTGAAATAAGGATGGGGCGAAGTAGGATCCTTAACCAGGAAAGGATTCGGACCAACCACGTAATGGAATGGCAGCTGGTACAGGCTCATTGCATAGTTTACCGAATCGGCAAGACTCTGCCGTGTCAATACAAGCCCGTTATAAGGAATTGTCGTAAAGAAAGGGATACTTGTAATGTCAGGAATATTTGCGATGACGCCTTGTGCTCCGGTTGCTAAAAGCGATCCTAAAACCGTTCTCATTGCAAAATAGAACAGCTGAGGGTTAGTGATTGAATCATAAGAACCTCCTGCAAGTGCATACGCTAAAACGTCGTTATCACCAAGTTGCATGGTGAAGAATGTTGGATGAACATTGTTGAACTCCTGCACAACTGCACCGGTAAGGCTGGTGGCAAATCGTGCATAATAGGGGTTCATCTGAGCGTAACCGGGGGCAATAAGATGGAATGACTTGGCACCGGGTATACCGAAATTATTAACAGCATAACCTACAGGACCAAAATCGTCCATGGCCCCTTCGGATCTCACCGGACCAAGTCCGACAACACCCTGGCAGTCGGCTGTGTAACCAAGTACAAACTTAGGCTGAACACCCGGGTATACTGCTACTCCGTAATTACTGGTAACCATAGGCTGCACAAATGCACCGCCACCGGCCAGTTGTAACTGACCTGCGATAAGGTTCGGACAGGAATATAATTGTCCGTCATGATATAAGGCACCATCGGCATATCCGGCAACAAGCGAGTTCCCGACAGATATATATGTGGTGAAGTTGGCTGACCCTTTATCAGCGGCATATTCGCTGATTTTACGTTCACAAGAGGTGAAGAGTGCAAGGGATAATATAATGAATAGTAGTTTTTTCATTTCGCTCTGTTTTTAAGGTTAGAAACTATATGATAAACCGATGGCCGGGATGTAAAAGGCCGAATAATAAGTACCGGCAAAATTCTCCGGACTGTATGTCCCATCGCGTTTCGTACCCATCAGGTAAAGAAATGCAGCATCGATGCTGAATCCCTTGAAAGGAACTACTGATAAACCTGCAGTAAGCCCGATCTCATTTGAACTGGGTGTTTGAGGATTAAGGTAATCAGATTGCACGGGAGAAGGATCGTAATATCCTCCCACCCTGACTGTGATAGCAGGATTGATTTTATACTGAGCCCCGATTCTCGGGATAAGCCTGTTCTGGTATAATGCAGCAGTGGCTGTCCTTCCGAGCGATGCCGTTTTGGTTTTGAAGTTGAAAACCAGGGAATCATATTGTTTCCAGAAAACATAGCACAAGTTTATCCCGATCATGAATTTTTCATTGATTTCATAAGAAAGCCCGAAATCAAGATTTGCAGGAAGAGGAAGAGAAACTTCAACTTTACTGTCGGGGAACTGGGAGCGTACTGCTGCCGGAACCGTGAATGTGGCATTTGCATTCTGAACGTCCATATTGATCTTTGAACGGTAATCGATCCCGATGTTAAAACCTTTAACCGGATGGATCAATACACCGGCGTTGAATCCAAATCCGATCGTATTGCCTTTGATATTCAACTGGCCTTCGCCTCCCGAATAATCAATAGGCAATGCTTTGTTCAGGTTTACGCCACCGTAAGCCCAGACAAGGCCCACGCCGATACCGATGATGTTTTTAAATTTATAGGAAATCGTCGGTTGAACGGTAATTGCCTGGAATTTCAGGTTCTGGATCAGGAAACGGCCCTGCCAGTTGTCTCCCCATGAAAGTCCGTTTCCATAAGGTGTGTTGACTGCCAGCCCGATACTCAGATTGTCGGTTGCTTTATATGCAGCATAAAAATAAAAAGGGGTATTCAATAAATGTTCAAGGTGAGTCTGGTAATTTTCATCTTTGCCCTGGAAGGTTACCCTTGCCATGATCAGGCTGATGCCGCCCGACAAACTCCATTTATCCTTGATAAATGATACGCCGCCAGGATTGTAAAAGATACTGCTTGCATCGTATGTAAGCGAAGTCCCGATTAGACCCATTCCGGTATTCCGCGTACTATGCAAACCAACCTGGTAGCCTCCTCCAATGGAGGTCATTGCTGCAAAACAAAATAGCAGCAAAAGGATAGTAATTCTCCTCATAATACATTGTTTTTGGTTAATACTGGGCGCAAGTTACAAAAAAAATAAAATATGAAATAAAAGATATATGTTCTCCTGTTCAATTGTTAGGTTTAATTCCGTATATTTGCATCGCGAAACCCAAATATAGAGTGCAATGAAAAAAATATACACATTATTAGTAATCCTAACAATTGCTTCCTGCAGCCTGTCAGCTCAAACTCTTGAATTGCAAACCCTATCTGGTACCATTGTTACTAATGGTTCAACCGTGGTCCTTAAACGGACCCTTTACGACACCACTTCTGATGTTTTAACAGAGTTGAATTTGAAAAATACATCAAATGCGACACATGATTATAAAGCAATTAAGAGGATCATAAATCTGACGACTCCGCAAAAAGCATATTTCTGCTTCGCCGGCGGGTGTTTTGATACTGCGACTATCTCACCGACCACATTAACTCTCGATGGAGGACAAATACAGAATAACTTCAGCGCCCATGTCAATCCAAATTCTGGCAGTGGTTCTTCTCTGGTATATTATAAATTTTATAACACAAAGGATGGTCACGACACAATCGGTATTTATTTTCAAACGGAATTATGGCATTTAGGTATCAATGACCTGCCCAATGCCCAATTGGAACTTGGCACGGCATATCCAAACCCGGCTAATGATAAATTTACAGTTTCATACAAACTGAGATCTGCAGAACCGGCTCGCCTGGTTTTACAGAATGTTCTTGGCTTAAAAGTATACGAAGAAACACTTTCAGGCGAAAATGGGAAAGTCCAGGTGGCTGTCTCCAGTCTGCCAGAGGGCGTTTATCTTTATTCCCTGTACATGAATGGGAAAAGTTTTTCCACAAAGAAATTGCTTGTGAGGCATTGACCATAGCATCATCCTGATAAATAAAAACGAGGGTGTCTTTTTGGGGCACCCTCGTTTTTTTACAACCCGGCTTATTCCCAGGTTTTAAAGGGCCTTGAAGCAAGATAAGAATTGTAATACCTTGGGTCATCGCTCACTTCATCAGTGACCCAAGAA
>JAPLDN010000363.1 GCA_026391755.1 Bacteroidota bacterium | reverse complement strand
CCAAGCACATAACGTACATTCGGATTGGCTTTCGTATCATAAGCCGCAACGAGGATTTCAGCCTGGTACTCTTCCCCAAGGAATACATAATTGCTTTTCGGAATGACCTTTGCCCTGATGGCATCAAACTTCCAGTCTTCGGCCGAGACAGCTGCATAGAGGTTATTTACAACATCGAATTCAGCATTATAAACGTCGGCCTTGATCTGGTTAAGAATGGTGACCGCGGCAGCCAGGATTGTTTGAAAGAAATTATGCATTTCCCAGTTCTGGGAGTTGTGATAGGAATCAGTGAACTGGCCTTCGGTTTTGAGACCAAGTTTTACGGTTCCCTGGTATTTGGGATCCAGCAGGGCGATCATTCCTTTCTTGTAGGCTTCTATTTTATCCTTCAGTTTCCTTGCTTCGCCGCTTGATCCGTCATGTGAACTGCCGATGAAGAAGTTCGTAGGCTCGGTATATTTGTCTTTGTTTTCGACATCTGAAAGTGGTATCTTTTTTGCCTGCGCATATGAAATCCCATCAGTCCTGGCGATAACCGCATACTTCAAACTGTCAATATAATTTGCCAAGTTCTCAGACAACTCACGTGCCTTTTGGGCTCTTTCCCAGTACGGACCCACTTTATTTGGATTCATCTGAAACTGGACCTTGAACTTAGCTATAGTATTATCCAATTTTTTATTGAAATTTGAATTGGTATTCTCCATTGTTTCATTCACCACGATGAAGGCATCAAGCATTTGTTTTGAGACATTCAGCGCGAGCAATGCCGTAAGTACGAGATACATCATCCCGATCATCTTTTGCCTCGGTGTCTCTTTATATCCAGCCATTTAATATTTGGTTTTCAAATGAATAATCCGGATTGCTATATCCTGTTACCGTTGTTACTTGATTGAAACGTTCATAGCCGTGAGCATACTGCCATAAACTTTATTCAATGCGGCAATATTGCTGGCCAGAGCATCTACCTGGTCTTTGAACCTGGCTGTCTGGGTAACCGACGCATTCAGATTTTCCAGGAATTTTTTCATACTGTCTTCCATTTGGGAAGAAGTTTCAACCTGGCTGGTAGATGTTTGCATTTGTTTTTCAACAACCTTATTTAACAGGGCAATATTTTCCTTGTACTTGGCCGTATTGGTAACTGAATCCGTAAGATTATCGGCGAATTTTCCAAGTATTGAATTAAATTTATTGGTATTCTCCATTTGTTCATTGGACCCCTGGAGATGCAGTTCGTATAAGGCATTCAAAGCAGAGAGGTTACTTGAAACCCTGTTCATCTGCTTATTGTAATTTTCATTTTCCGTAGTGGAAGATGACAAGGTTGAAGCTGTTTTAGCAAGCATCTCAGCCGATTCATTGTATTTTTCCATGAATTTATTTGCAGACTGGGTGGCGGCGGAAATACTTGTCGTCATATCTTTGTTCACCCTTATCTCTTCTTTCAGTGTATTTGCGACCTCGGTATAGGCGCTGGATAAGCCGGCAGCGCTTTTTGCGGCAGATTGCATATGCTGAAGCTGGTCCTGGGATGTATTTACGCTCTGTTCAAGTACATTTGCAGTCTTCTTGTAAGAATCGCTGAGTTTTGAGGCACCGTCGGTCGCTTGTTTTACCGAGTTCACGAACTGATCGCTTGTAACAGCTGCATCTGACATTTTACCAAGTTTCGAGGTTGTATCGGCAAGGCTGCGCATCCCTTCACTTAGGCTGTTTATGAGTTCTGGTCCGATCTTAGCTTTTGAAAGCATCTTGTCAAGTTCCTGTGAAACGGTATCTCCTGATGCAAGGGCTTGTGATACATCGAAATCAGTATCATGATACATTCCGGCAAGCTGAGGATAAACAAGGCTCCAATCAGGTTCAACATGGGGTGGTTCAAAAGCTGAGAAAAAGAAGATGATGGACTCTGTTCCCAGCCCGACGATCAGCATATAGTCTGCGCCCCAATAGTGATTGATTTTAAACAAAGCACCGATGATAACAACTGATGCACCCCATCCATACAGTTTGGCCATGAAATGCTTGTACTGCTTAGATTTTACAAAATTCAGAAGACCCATAATTCAGAAGGTTTTTAATTGAGATTGCTTGAACGTTGATTGACTGTTAATATTAGTTGTAAACCTTGGAGGCTCTTGCAGGATTATCATCCTTCTGACGCCCAAGGAAGTCCTGTACGCAGCGGAATCCTATGTAGCACTTTGAAGTATCCTGGAATTCATATGCTCTGGTGGAAACGCGCAGGTAATACGCGATATCTTTCCATGAACCACCGCGGATCACCTTGCGTTTTAAGGTCGAGGGATCGCTGTCCTTGGCATTGTATGTATAATCAGGGTTAAGATCCCATGTAAAATTATAGGAAGAAGGATGGAAAGCACTCCTGGTCCATTCTGCCACGTTTCCTGCCATGTCATACAAGCCAAATTCATTGGCAGGGTAATGGGCAACAATAACGGTATGTAATCCACCGTCATCAATATAATTACCTCTCAGAGGCTTAAAGTTGGCAAGAAAACAGCCTTTGTCATTACGGGTGTAAGGGCCTCCCCAGGGATACGAGTTGCCATCATAACCTCCCCTGGCAGCCCATTCCCATTCCGCTTCGGTGGGCAGGCGGAATTCACTGATAGAAGATTCGCCTTTCTTTCCATAAAGATAGCTGTTTTTCAGCTGGGTCCTCCAAATGCAGAAAGCATTGGCCTGTTTCCAGTTAACTCCGACTACCGGGTAATTGTCGTAAGCCGGATGCCAGAAATATTTTTCAGTTGAAGGATCATTGAACGAATAAACGTAATCATGGATCCAGCAAAGTGTATCAGGATATACGTTAATCACCTCTTTACGCACGTATACTGAACGGTCCTTCATGCCCTGGGGACGATTGGCAAGACCTGCATCTTTGGGATCAGCCTGGCCTCCCCATTCCTTACGTGCAGCAGCTTTGAGGTCAACAAAGTAATATTCATAATAAAGCTTGCGGGAATCAATTTCTTTAACTCTGAAATAACGCTCATTTTCAGGAAGATACAACTGATTTAGGGCATCCCTGATATCCTGCTGTTCCGAATTCCACTCAATCTTTGTTTCCCAGTTCAGGTATGGAGGATCAAAGGTTTCACCGGTTTTCTTGTTCTCGGCTATAAAATAAAGTTCGGGTTTAATCTCACCAAGAATACGGCGGGCAATGGAATCCCTCACCCAATATACGAATTGGCGATACTCATTATTAGTGATCTCTGTCTGGTCCATGTAAAATGCCGCAACCGACACTGTACGCGGATTGTTGAGCTGGGCATAAGGAACATCTTCGTCGGCTACTCCCATAGTATAGCTACCCATAGGTATGTATACCATGCCGAATGGATCAGGTTGATAATACCGTTTTCTTCCCTTAACCCCGGTCAGTTCTCCGTTTCCTGAGTTGCTGCAGCTTCCAAGGAAGACCAGCAGGACTAAAAACACGAGCAGTTTTTTCATTTTTCGGGCAGTTGGTTGATAAAAATAAACGCTACTTATTGAGCTTTATTATGTTATTGTCCGGATTTTCAATTAAGCCGGCAAAGTTAGTAATTTAATTTATAAAAATCTTGTGTTACGGTAACTCCTTCTTAATTTTTCAGTTTCGATCTTCAGCACATACTTCAGCATAACCTCAAAGCTGCCATGACTGGAATTCATCATTTTCGAGAGGCCTATATCATACGCTAATCCTACCCTGAAGCCTTTTATCATCAGACCTGCGAGGACCGAAACTGCATCCTGGTAGCGATATGCAAGGCCACCGTAAAATTTGTTGTTATACCAGACAAGACCACTGATGCTGAATTGAAAAGCTGCACCATCAAACATAACAATCGCACTTGGCTCAAGCCGAAAAGCAGGATTGTTCGGGAGATCCCATTGATAACCCCCTGTTAAATAATATGTCCGTTGAAGCCTGTACTGGGTGTTTTTTCCCTTTGACTGAAGGAGCTGATCCCCTGATAAACCAACATAAAATTTGTCGGGTACCCTGTAAAAAAAACCAAGACCTAGATCAAATATCATATCGCTTTTTGACTGGCCGGCCTGAAGCAAGGGGTCATCGGCACTCACAGCCTTGAATTGGGAATAATCAAACTTGCCATTCTGAAACCCCAGCTGTAAACCTGCTGAAAAGATCCCCGGACCAAGTTCGGTCTTATAAGCGTACCCAAGTTTCACTGCTGTATTTTTAAAGAATCCTATTTTATCCTGGGATACCATCCCGCTAACACCCCCATGAAGCACACGAATTGGCGCATCCACTGTCAGGAACATGGTTTCCGGTGCAACTTTGTTTCCGTCATTGTCTTTAAAACCAAACCATTGCTCGCGAATAAGTCCGGTCATGGAAACTCCGCCACTTAACCCGGCATAAGCAGGATTGAAGACCATATTGTTGAACATGTAGTTGGTAATCAAACTGGTTTGCTGCCCAACGCCATTAACCGCCCATAACACATTTAAACACAATAATGTGACAGCAATACACTTATTGAAATGTTTTCCAGTCAATTTAGGAACTTGAATTATTTTAAAGTATGTTATGGTCATTAAATTCAGGGGTTAAAAGTACAGTTTTTTTTCAAACCGGTAATCATTGATCCATAACAATAATGATTAAAAATCTTTCAATACCGGATAGCCCTGACCCCTGGGTTTTATTATACGGGGTAGTTTTTATTTTGTTACCAACGATCTTTTTGTCAACTTTGTTTTTATAATCGAGAATTTTCTTTCAGTTTAAATTTATAAATCCAAAATTCCATGGCATCATTTCTGATCAGGGAAAAACCGTTTACAAAAAAATGGTTTTTATCTTACAGCCTTATTATTATTGGGTCATTTATCCTGGCTTCTGCCTTTGTTTTATTTATTACGCCATATAAGATAGTCCCGGGCGGAGTTTATGGGATCTCTATCGTACTGCACTGGATTCTTGGCACGCCGGTGGGATTGATGGCCCTGTGTTTTGATATCCCTTTGACTGTCATAGGGATGAAAATACTTGGGCCAAGGTTTGGATTTAAAACAGTCCTGGGGTTTTCCCTTACTGCTATTTTCACCGATAGCCTTACCTGGATCTGGGGTTTTGAACCTTTGGTCAAAGGCGATGCCCTGCTTTCCTCAATTTTTGGCGGATTGCTTTGCGGACTTGGCCTGGGTCTTATGTTCAGATCCAAGGCAACCTCAGGAGGCAGCGATATTATTGCGATGATTATCGCCAAGTATACGAAGCTGCCAATAGGCCAGCTAATGATCATGGTTGACTCTGTCATCGTACTGGTAGGGTTATTTGTTTTTGGAGACTGGAAGATCCCGTTGTATTCCTGGATTGTGATCTTTATTACCGGCAAAGTCGTTGACGGGGTGCTTCAGGGTATTAATTATGAAAAAAGCCTGTTCATCATTTCCGAAAAGCATGAGGAAATCCGTGACAAGATTATAAATAACCTTAACAGGGGCGGCACTATTATCGAGGGTCATGGAATGTTCAATATGGCCGAACGCAAAATCATTTTCACCGTTGTAAGCAGGCGGGAACTGATCATCCTCGAGGAGTATATCCATCAGATAGACCCAAAGGCTTTTCTCACGGTGCTGGATGCTTCGGAGATCCTTGGAGAAGGGTTCAAGTCACTGAAAGAGAAAGTCTCTGACTGATTCGGGATACGAGATGCAGGATACAGGATATCTTGAATCCTGCATCTTGCATCCTATTTCCTGAACAGCTTCAGAATATCATTCCCGTTGGCAAAAATCAGAAGTGCAAACAGCAGCACCATGCCAACAATCTGGGCATATTCAATGAATTTATCGCTGGGCTTGCGCCTGAAAATGATCTCGTACAGCAGGAACATGACATGTCCTCCGTCAAGGGCCGGTATTGGCAAAACATTAAGAACCGCGAGCATAATGGATAAAAATGCAGTCAGGTGCCAAAATGCCTGCCAGTCCCAGCTGGATGGAAAGATAGATCCGATGGCAATAAAACCACCGACCGATTCATATGCTTTCTCCTGCGAGAATAACAACTTGATCGATTTAATGTAATTGCC
>JAPLDN010000112.1 GCA_026391755.1 Bacteroidota bacterium | reverse complement strand
TGCACCCAACGGTAATATTTTAAGGCTGATGGCCGATTACAACAATCCCAATCTTGTGATGATTGCCGATTACGGAACTATTTATTTTTCTGCGGATGGAGGAGCCTCGTTCCACCAGGTCCACACCTGCCTCTCCAACGGGTCGGGCAACCATATAGCCGGTATTTTCTTCAACAGCCCGTCAATTTACATAGGAACAAACGATGGGCTGCTGGTTTCAACCAATAACGGCCAAAGTTTTACAACTATGCCTGTAACAGGCATTCCCACGGGCGAGTATATGCTGTCATTCGCCGGAGCAAAGCAGGGAGGAACCACCAGGTTCTTTTGCCTCACTTCAGCCAACGTATGGGCAGGATACCAGTATGGGAGCGATTACTGGGGAGCTATGAAAGGTGTTTACCAGATGGACAATGCCGGCGGTACCTGGGTTTCAAAAACCGGTGGCATTGCCATCGGCAGCGACTTCCCCGTTTTTATTGGGATGTCGGCGGATGACATTTCGACCGCTTACCTGAGCGGCGGAAGTTCTGCGGGAGCGCCTATTGTTATGAAGTCAACGAACGGCAGCAACTGGACCCATATGTTCTTAACCGCCAACAACCAGAATATTTATACCGGCTGGGCCGGGTACGGAGGCGACCATGCCTGGAGTTTTCCTGAAGCCCCGTTTGGGTTTACCGTTGCCTTGAACGACGCCAATACCCTGATGCTGAGCGATTATTCCTGCGCCCATATCACAACCGACGGAGGTGTGACATGGCACCAGCAGTATTTAAGCCATGCCGACGAAAACCCTGCTAACTCCCCTGCTCCAACTGGTAAAAAGTATCATGGAGTGGGATTAGAAAATACCTCCTGCTGGCAGATCCTCTGGGCCGACAACCAGCATCTGTTCGGAGCTTATTCCGATATCAACGGCATCATGAGCGACGACCAGGGGGAAAGCTGGAAGTTCATCCCCAACCTGTCCCAGAATACGGTTTACAGGATAGTAAAAAGTACTTCCGGGAAGATCTATGCAGCCACATCCAATGTGCACGATATGTTCCAGAGCACCCGCATTTATGATGCCCAGATCGACGCGGGAACAGGCAACATCTATGTTTCATCCGACAACGGCAGCAGCTTTACCCTGCTTCACAGCTTCGGGCATCCTGTAGTCTGGATAGCACTTGATCCTTCCAATCCCGAAAAGATGTATGCCAGCGTTCTGCATCACAACAAGCAGGTCGCGGGCGGGATCTGGATAACATCCAACCTCAGCGCCGGAGCCGCAGCCTCCTGGAGTAAAATGTCCTCTCCGCCCAGGAGCAACGGGCACCCCTTCAATATCAACGTCCTTAACAACGGCGACCTTGTTTGCAGTTTCTCTGCAAGGAAACCGACAGGCAGCACCGCCTTCACCGACAGTTCGGGGGTGTATTACTACAATGCGGCAGCTTCAGCATGGTACGACCGTTCCGACCCCAATATGAGGTTCTGGACACAGGATGTGGTGGTCGATCCCAACGATGCCACCCAAAGCACATGGTACGCATGTGTCTTCCAGGGGTGGGGTACATCAGGGATACAAGGGACCGGAGGATTGTTCAGGACAACAAACAAAGGCCAGAACTGGACCAGGATACATGATAATTTCAGGGTGAATTCATGCAGTTTGAAACCCGGTGAGCCTGACGAGATGTATTTCACTACCGAGACCGACGGGCTCTGGCACAGCAGTAATGCCTCGGCGGTTAACCCCTTGTTTACCCAAGTGAGTACTTATCCTTTCCGGCACCCTATGAGGGTATTCTTCAACCCTAATGATATCAATAAAACCTGGGTTACTTCTTTCGGCAACGGCATCATGCTTGGGGGTGATTCATCTTCGGGCATTGGCAGCATACAGGGGTCCGAACCGGCATTCAGCCTTTACCCGAATCCCTGCTCAGAGTCAGTAAATCTCAGGATCAATGGCAGGCTGTCATCCGCCTGCAGTTATAGTATTAGTGATATTATGGGAAGGGTGCAGTTAAAAGGATACTGCATTGGCGAAAGAACCGGTATCGTCACATCGGCCCTTGGAAGCGGGATTTACTTAGTAAGAGTTTATGATGGCGGAATGCTCATTGGAAGTTCGAAGCTGATCAGGTATTAGCCTGAAGCAGTACATCCGGGTATTTAAAAACACCAGCGACCCGACCGCCTAATATGGGCAATTCACGCTCTCTTTTTGTGTATCTTCGCATCCGCAATAAATATGGTTCCCGGGGCGTTTTAATGGTCCGCCTGAGGAATTTCCCCGGGCTTAGCTGAAGATGCCGAAACTATACCCTGCCCTTGTCATTTTGCTGCTGGCAGCATTTCTTTTATCTGCCATTCCTGCCCGGCCACAGGCAGTCAGCAACTATGTGAGGGATGCTCAAACCAGCATACGGGGGGGGCAGTTCGTTGACGCGCTTAAAACCCTTAACACTGCTATTGAAACCGACGCTACAGTTCCTGAGTTATATTATATGCGGGGGTATGTGAAGTTCAGCCTCGACGATTACATAGGGGCTGAGCAGGACTTCAGCAAATCCATAGCCTTATTTCCATATTTGCCCGATGTTTATGTAAACCGGGCAGAAGTAAGGAGCCAGCAGCAGAATTACAACGGGGCGCTGGAAGATCTCTCAGCCGCATCGAAACTCGACAGCACCAATGCGCAGATCTTTTTCACCCTGGCGAGGATCAAATTATACCTGAAAAAATATTATGCCTGCCTGAGCGATTGCAACCATGCCATCAAGCTGAAATATGATAATGAAACCGTGTATATTATCAGGGGTGCGGCCGAACTCGGGATAGACCGTTTTGAAGCGGCCGTGGAGGACTTCAAAAAGTCCATAGAGATAAATCCTGCCAACATCTATGCATACATCCAGTTAGGGACAGCCTGGAGCGAAAAGACAAAATACGATTCGGCCCTGGTTTATTTCGATAAGGCTGTAGCACTCGACAGCAATAATATTTTCGCTTTGTTCGACCGTTCCATCACCCTTATCAAGAAGAAGGACAATAAAGCCGGCCTGGCCGACCTTGGAAAGATCATCCGGCTTTCACCCTATAACTCCTATGCCTATTTCAACAGGGCGATTCTGTATAATGACATGGGGAACCGCAAAGCGGCCATCAGCGATTTCGACAAGGTGATTAAGCTCAACCCTAAGAACATCGTGAGTTATTATTACCGCGGCCTGATGAAGATGCAGGAAAACGACCCCAGGGGGGCGCTTGACGATATGGATAAGACCATAGAGCTGCTTCCCGATTATGCCGATGCCTGGTATGCCCGTTACGAGATCAAGCTGAAGCTGAAAGATCTCAGCGGGGCTCAGAAGGATTACAAGATGGCGATGGATATGGCCAAAAAGAACAATATGTCGGCCGACAGCCTGACCACCAAAAAGAAAGATTTTTTGCAGAGCCTGGTCAAGCTGAGCGGGGATTTCGAAGAGATGAACACCAGCAACAGCAAATTCCAGAACCAGTCTGTGGAGATCACGCTGATGCCTATGTTCAGGTTATTCCAGGGCAAGGCCGGGTATAACCTGATCGAGCTGTATGATACCTATCATAAGGACCATTATGTGACCGGCATACTTTCGCTCACCATACATCCCCAGATTATTAGTGATTCACTATGCACCAAGCAGCTCGAGAACCAGACAAAGAGGATCAGTACAGGGGCTGAGCTTTTCGACGCTTACCTTCAGAGGGCTGTGGCATATTGCGGACTGAGGAAGTATAACGAAGCTTTCGCCGACCTCGAGATATCCCAGGAGCTTGACAGCAATTATTCCCTGCCCTATTTCACCAGGGCGGTTGCACGTTATGATTTGATTTTACTGATCAATACACTGGATAATTACGATCAACAGATCACAATCGGGAAATCCAATGCAAAGACGAGGGAGCAGTACACCACTACAGAGCTCGAGCACACTTACGATGCCGTGGTTTGCGATTTCGAGTCGGCCATCAGGATCGATCCGGGATTTTTCTTCGCCTATTACAACCGTGGTATTGTTTACTGCAAGATGGGAAATTATCACAGGGCATTGGAAGATTTCAGCAAGGCCATCTCCATGCGAAAGAACTTCGCAGAAGCCTTATTCAACCGGGGGCTTGTTCAGATCATGCTGGGCGATTCCCAGTCCGGCTGCGAGGATCTGAGCCGTGCCGGGGAACTTGGCATTTCTGAGGCTTACAAGATCATGAAGAGGTATTGTTACAAATAGATCCGAAGATTTCCTCCTGATTCTTTTAATATCATTCCGGGACCTTTATGTTAAAACAGGGTTAAAGAAGGATGTTAGCGTCCATACTTTAAGACACTCATTTGCAACACATTTGTTGGAGCAAGGGACGGATATAAGGTATATACAGGAGTTACTGGGTCATAGTAATATTAAGACCACCCTGGTTTATTCTCATGTAACCCGCGGAGGATTGGATGGCATTAAAAGTCCGTTAGATTCATTAAAGATTTAACACCGGCAGGATGCAGATATAGATAGTTTTCCATTATATTTGGTTTTCGAAAGGTCACGATTACCTTTGAACCAATGTATTTATCTCCCGTCAACCAACATTTTTCCACAATCCCCTTCACCCTAAACGCAATTGTTTTGCATCCAATAACCATACCTATAAATACAATGTTTTAAGCCCACAAGGGCAGCGTATAAATACAATCGTTTGCACCAAACCTTAGGGGCAAATTGTTTTAAAAAAGGAATTCAAATTTATTACGAAAAATGAGCAAATGAAAATCTTAAAAACTGTTTTACCATTTTTACACTTTTTTATTCTTTCAAATTACATTTATTGTATAAAAGTCGAATTAAAAACTAGTCCACTAAATGGAACCTGGGTAGAATTGTCGAAAAGAAACGATACAATAGTATTTTCACCTGAATATGATGGTCTTAATCCTATTTTTAATTTAAAAAGAGGTTTCAGAATTGCAGATGGTTATAAACTTCCTGATTACTATTCAGGTCCATATAATTTTAAATTAGGACAAAATAGTATTTCTGTATATTGGTTCATTTCAAGTGGTTCATTTCAGACATATTATTTTGACCTAATTCCTGAAGAAAATAAATTTAAAATTGGTAACTTTTTTAAAGATCCTGAAAAGAAGAAAACGGAAAGCGATACTCTAATATTTATCAGAATAAAATAAACAATCTGCCCCTAACATGCCGCTAACCGCAACAATGCTACCGCAAAGTTATTTTTCAAAGGTTCTGCCTTTGCTGCGGCTGCCGGCCAGGCATCTGGCTCAATTTTAAAACCACCAACCCTGCGAAGATCCTTTATGAAAATGTTGATTTGTCTTAGTGTCTTTGTAGTTTTATTAACCCATTTTTCTTTTTCGCAGAAAAATCAGCTAAGAACACTTAACGAGGTAGTTTTTAGTTTTTATAAACCTTGGGATGAAGTAAAATTAAAATCAAAGATTCCTGCTAACTTATTAAAGAATGACATCGATTTGTTTGTGAAAACAATAGAAGAGATTGGAGTAAACCCATATCTCAACTTCTCAAAAGATACCTTTTATCTTGAAATTGAATTATTGAAAAGAAAAATGGATCGGCCTTTGACAAGATCTGAGTTCTTGAAATTGTTTGTGCCCATTGTTAATGATTTAAAGCTAAGTCATACTTTAATTAAACCAGATTATTGGGTCTATAAAAATATTTTCGACAAAACTGGTGGTAAATATTTCCCTGTTCGGGTCAAAATTGAAGATAATCACTTATTGGTTGATAGAGACTATTCGAACCTTCATCTTATTGAAGGCGATGAAATAATTTCAATAAATACCGTCAAATCAATTATTATAATTGATAGCTTATTAAGATATTCCCTTAGTTCAACCCAGCAGTCAAAAATAATTGATGTTCAGGAAGATTTTTCATTTCTGCTTTGGTGGGTTTACGATTTCTCAGATACATTTAAAATTGAAACATCTAAAGCATGTTATTCAATTAAAGGAATAACTTCTGCTGAACTTGAAAAACTTAGAAATGATAATTCAGTAAGGCAAACAAATAAAGAATACAAGCAATACGAATATCAACAAATTGATTCTGAGACGAGTAAAATAATCTTCAGGGATTTTGGGATCAAGGATACAATAACCTACAACCACTTTCTAGATTCTGCATTTATTCAAATAAGAAACAAGGCCATACATAATCTAATTATTGATGTAAGAGGTAATGCGGGAGGAAACGATAAAAGTATTGATGTTGTAAAATATCTTTGTGACAAGCCTTTTAAAGCAAGCTCAAAAGTGTATTACAAAAAAAGCAAAATAGCCCAAAACTTTTTTCTTTTGTTTCTTTATCCCGAAGATAGAGACAATCCCGCGATGCTAAAAACAATTAATGATTGTTTTGGTTCCTGCCAAGCAGAGCACCATTATAATGAATACTATGAATGCGGTGATAAAATCTATTATCCTAAACCAGATTCTATCAGATTTAAAGGGAATTTGTTTGTCTTGTCTGATTATAAAACAGTTTCAGCAGGAGTTGATTTTGTTGTGTTAATCAAGGACTATGGAATAGGGAAAATAATCGGAACAGAAACAAACCAAAGCCCTTCAAATGATGCTAATGGGTGTTATTTTTTACTTCCAAATAGCAATATAATGGCTATGGGAGCAACGAATTATACAATACGGCCAAATGGAGACCCTTCAACGAAAAGAGGAGTGATTCCAAACTATGAGGTTACCCAGCTAAAGGCAGATACGGAGAAAGGTATAGATACAATAATGGATTTTACAACAAAACTAATTAAAAAAGGAAAAAACTGAGCCCAACATGCCAGATGTTATGAGTAATTTAAGACAACCAAGATGAAGTCTTCGACCCTTATCATTTTTCTTTTATTTTATAACATCTGTATTGGCCAACCGTTTGATACAACGAAGTATAGAATTAAAATCGAATTGTCGAGAGAGACCGATAAGTATTTTACAAATGTTTTGGTTTGGCGCGGTGCTGATGGTGCTTCCTCTGTTGACCTTGAAAATGGAAAAGTATTATGGCTTTTTAGCGATGGCTTTATTTGCAGTGATTCCTCCATGTCAAGAAAAAATTCAAAGATGATTAGAAACAGCATTGCTATTCAGGATGGGTATAATTTGAAAACTGCTCCAATCAAATTTTATTGGGATAAATCTAAAAACAAACCACAAGCATTTTTTCATATACCTGGAAAATTCTGGTTCTGGACAGGGCATGGAGTAATGATAAAGGATAAGTTGATAATTTTCTTAATGAAAGAACATGGTATAAAAACAGGAATTGGTTTTGAAGCTTCTGGTTGGTATGCAGTTCTTATTTCAAATCCAGACGAAGAACCGTCCAGATGGAAAATGCAATACATTGAAGGTCCTGAAACCTTCGGTTCTATTGTCGGTTCAGCTGCAGTTCTTAAAGACGAAAAATATCTTTATGCATATGGAGCCGCTGAACCTGCTACTCACGAAGTATATCTATTGCGATGGAAATTAGACGAAGTTTACACGGGAAATATAGCAAACCCTGAATGGTGGTTAAATGGGCAATGGGCAGAGAGAAAAACCATGAATCCTATTCCTGAACCTTTATTTATCGGGGGCACGGAGTATTCAGTTCACTATGACAAATCACTTAAAAAATTTATTCAGATTCAATCTTTCGGATTTGGCGAGGGGAAGATTGGTATAAGAATGTCAGATAGTTTGCAGGGTAAATGGACAGAGCCCTTTATGTTCTGTACACCTGAATACCCGGGTGTAAAAAAACCACTCATGTATGCTGCTAAATCTCATCCCGAATTACTCGGTAATGGAATTTACATTACATACAATGTCAACAGTTTTGACTTTGGTGAGTTGGTAGAAAATCAGACCATCTATTTCCCAAAGTTTATACTGATGAAAATTATAAAGAATAATGAACACTAAAGGGCTGCCAACATGCCGCTATCTGCAACAAAACTAACGTATTGTTGCTTAGCAAAGTCTGTACCATTGCTGTTTTTTGCGGCAGGGCGTTTGCGGTAAGCGTAAAAGACGATACAACAGAGAATAAACATTAAAATGAAATGAAAAAGACGACATTAATAATTTTAGCACTTGCAACTTCATTCGGTTTTGGTTTCACCTTTAAGACAATCATATCAAAACAATCTAAAGACCAGCAAAAAATGAAAAAAGTTACAGGTATCGGGGGGGTCTTTTTTAAGTGCAAAGACCCCAATAAAATGAGAGATTGGTATAAAACACATCTTGGGTTAAATACAAACCAGTATGGGACAGTTTTTGAATGGCGTCAAGGTGAAGACTCTACCAAAAAAGGATTTACACAATGGAGTCCGTTTGATGAAAAAACAAAATACTTTGAACCTTCGACAAAAGACTTTATGATAAATTATAGGGTTGAAAACATAGAAACTCTTGTTGCCGAGTTGAAAAAGAACAAGGTAACAATTGTGGACACTATCGAAACGGTTGACTATGGTAAATTTGTCCATATTCTTGACGTTGAAGGTAATAAAGTTGAATTATGGGAACCTAACGACATTGAATATGAAAAATTAGGAAAACAACTTGGCAGTAAGACAACAAAATAAAAGTCCTAAAGAACGCCTACATTGATAAGCTTGCAACCGCAAAAAGGCAAAAATCATTGCTTATAAGGGCTATATCTTTGCTGCGTTTAGCGGCCGTACTTATGCAGCTGCAATTGAAATATTAAACAAGATAGGTTTAGATACCTGAGATTAATAATGAAACAGGAAATTATCGTAACTCGAATTTTAAACAACTGTTTGAATCTGCAAAAATTGGAATAGAACAATGCATAAATAAAATGGCCGCAATATTCAATAAATCCTGATTGAAAAATTGAAATAAATATGACACACATTTCTGCATATATCCATGAGAGCAATATCCTTTCTGAGGTTATGGAAAAATATTTTGGATTTCTTACCTCAGATCATGGTTTCACAAAAATGCCAGAGTATGGTTATGTTAGTGAAATACATAACGATTTCATCAAAAAAGACATTATAATTAACATCGTTTATGAAGGAAATTATTCGATTGAAATCTTAAAACCCGAAAGATTTGATCCTGAACTAATGAATGGCATAAAAAAATCGGTTGAATATGATTATAATTTTTTCAAGCGTTGCGATTTGCTTAATCTTGATCGATCAAAGAAGAATGTTGGTTTAATTTTATCAGAACAGATAACAGAAAGGGTTCTTGAATATTATTCGAAAACATTAAAAGAGAATTTAGACATATTGAATGGAAATTTTCCAAAATCTTCCTTTAAATATAACCTTATAAGATTAAGCAGGAAAATGATAAAGCAACATGCCGATATAAAATCGCTAACCGTAAGAAAATCCTTCAAAGAATGAGAAAAGACAATGAACAACCATTGGCAACAGGGCAATGGGGCTGGAAATATCATCACCTTGGAATACCAACAAAAAAAATTATAAACAATGAAAAATACCTGACTGAGTTCAAAATAGCTGTAGCTGGATTTGAGGAAAGTCCCTATGGAATAGAATGGATGAGATTTGGAAAGGATAGTTTGGTCCCTGAATTGATAAAAAATGTACCCCCCATTGCTTTTGAAGTTGATAATATAGAACTGGAGCTTGCAAAACACAAATTCAATATAATTACCGAAACGAATTCACCAAGTGGCGGGGTCAGGGTTGTAATGATCGAACATAACGGTGCGCCAATTGAATTAATTGAATTTAGTAAAGGACTGAAAGAATAATTACAACTGAGGATAACATGAGAATATTTCCTGGTTTAATCCTGTTTTTCCTTCTCTCTTCCCACTTACATTGCCAGATAATTACAGGGAGAGTGATTGATTCTTCAAATGGTAATCCCATAGAATATGTGAGCATCGGAATCGTAGAAACACCTCTTGGGACTATTTCAAACGAGAATGGCGAATTCACGTTAGAAGTCAAAGGGCAATCCAATAAGGCCATAGTTCGGGTTTCGATGATTGGATTTATTTCGCAAACATTTTCATTAGAGGATCTTTGTAAAAAGAAAAATGAAATTCGACTTGCAAACATGCCGATCAAATTAGCAGAAGTAATCGTCAAACCTTTCTCAGGTAAACTCAAAAAAGTTGGCACTACCGATTTTACTAAACCAGGTCAGGTTTGTGGATGGAGTGGAACTGAATTTGGTAAGGGTTCAGAGGAAGGATTAAAAATAGCATTAGGAAATCAAAACGTCAAATTGCAAAGTTTGCACATACATGTTTGGATGCAATCCTTTGACAGTTGCTTGTTTCGCTTGCACATACGTAATGTAATTAATGATCTGCCTGCCAACGAATTACTAAATGACAATATTTTGCTGATCATTACAAAGAAATCAGGGTGGGTCAACGTCGATTTAAAAAAATACAATTTGGTGTTCAAAGAAGATATTGCCTTGACAATAGAATGGATAAAGGTCATTGGAGTACATCAGGATAGAGTTGTAAAATTCAGTGACGCTAAACAATCTATTGCTAATAATATACTTTTTAATGTGAAAGAAAAACAAGGATGTTTTTATCGAAAAAATGCGAATGAAGATAAGTGGTCTTGTCTCAGAACTGAAAGTCCATGTTTCTATTTGACAATTCAGGAACATTGAATTATAAAAAGGAGGGGAAAATGAAAAAAACTTTTCTGCTTTTGGCATTCCTTATTATCATATTGAACTTTGTAAAAGGACAAAATCCTTTCATTAGCTGCATTATCAATTTTGAAGATAATCCATGCTGGGAGGCATCGTATTACAATGTTAATATTCCGTCTTCAAACAATGTTTGGCAGGTATACATACCTCAAAAAACAATTTTTACCAGCGCCTATTCTTCCCCGAAAGCCATACTCACCGACAGTTCCGGACCATATCCTGTTAATAATACCTCGAGCTTTATCATTAAACTTGTTATGCCTGCTTATTGTGAGTGTGCACCTGTCATCGGGGCATATTATAAGCTTGACAGCGATACGCTTAAAGATTTCGGGCAGATAGAATTTTCGCTGGATCATGGCACAACCTGGCTCAATGCCTTATCGGACACTGTAATCCCTGACCCATACTGGCTTACTCCAAGACCGGTCCTGACAGGAAGAATTTATCATTGGAAAGAATTTACTGCATTTATTCCGGGTTATTATTCGACCGATACCCTTTATTACAGATTTACATTCATAAGTGACAGCATCCAAACGAATCAGGACGGGTGGATGCTCGATGACATACAACTGGTAGACCATACTGAAGGTATTAAGGATATGGGATCACGGAATGAAATCAATATCTATCCAAATCCCGCTTCCGGTATAATTACAGTATCAGGGAATCATTTTATGGGCGAGATGGATGTTTCGGTATATGACATCCTGGGACAATTATCTCTTCAACAAACGATTTATAAAAACAAAGAGGACATCAATATTTCAAGCCTTGGTAAGGGCATTTACATGATACGGGTTTTAAGCCAAAACGATTATCATGTGAGGATGATTATAAAAGATTAGCAGATCGTCATTTATAATTAGTGGTGACATAAGAATAAAATTATGAAAAAGTTATTCATTTTGATCGCACTGGCCTTAATAACGGTGTCTTCATTTGGACAATTTGAGTGGAATATTAACTTCGAAGATCCTATTCCAATTGAGCGTATTTTTATTGATACGATTTCCAATACTATTAACATCTGGCAGATTGGAATACCAGGTAAAATAATGTTTAACAGTGCGCATTCTCCTATACATGCCATTATTACCGACACGTTGAATCCATATCGTGTTAATGACACTTCAAGATTTGTCATTACACATGTAAGGCAGGGGCCTAATGGTGGAAATGAATCACTCCTTTTGGACTTTTACTTCAAAATTAACACAGACTCGCTTTCTGACTATGGGAGTATCGAAGTTTCTATTGATCATGGTACAAGCTGGATTAATTTGTTGACTCAGGACTCAGTTTATGGATTTCGTTGGCTCTCTCAAAAACCAGTCTTAACCGGTACAAAAAATAGCTGGACTCATTATTCAGAGGAGCTTAGCTCTCTTACATACAATGTGGGTTATTCCGATACTTTGCTTTTTAGATTTACATTTATAAGTGACAATATTCAAACCAATAAGGAAGGATGGATCATAGATGATCTTCTGTTTCATGATTATTGGGAAGGCATGAATGAAGTTCAAAATGATAATTTAATTTCTATTTCACCAAATCCGGCATCAAAGTATATTTTAATCAGAGCAAATAAATTAGCGTCCCGTCCAAGAGTTCAGATTATTAATTTCACAGGCCAAATTCTTTACAATAATTTAAATTTCAAAGGTGAGAAAATCGATATCCATTCAATTCCTGATGGGATCTATCTAATTAAATATTATGGCGATACAAGCTTCGCCCTTCAAAAGTTCGAAGTACATCATTGATTCCTTATAAATGAGATTAATTGCTGCTAAAGAGCCGCAAAATCGCAAAAATGCCAAACAATGTTGTTTAACAAAAAGTTTACCTTTACTGTACTTGCCCGCAGGGTGCTATAACTAAGGTTAATGGAAAATGTGAAATAAAATCAGAACCATTTGAGAAACCTGGCAGTACTACATCCGGATAATTGAATTGTTAACCTGATAAACAAAGTATAACAATATGAAATTTGTAAAAACAATAGTCTTACCGATCCTTTTGGCAACGGCCTGGATCAGCGTATCGGAATTTGTAAGAAATGAGTTTTTGGTAAAATCCTTTTGGACAAAACATTACCAGGCACTTGGCCTTACTTTTCCTTCGGAGCCGGTTAATGGAGCTGTATGGGGGATCTGGTCACTTTTTTTTGCAGTCGCAATATATATTATTGCAAAAAAATTCAACATGCTCCAAACGACATTCCTTTCATGGTTCCTTGCATTCATTATGATGTGGGTTGTTATTGGCAACCTGGGAGTGTTACCCTGCGGTATGTTGTTATTTGCGATTCCCTTAAGTATTCTTGAATCTTTTATTGCAACCCTTATAATAAAATCATTTCCTAATAACTGATTTCTATTTCGACCGGATTTAACACGAACTATGAAAAAGACATTATTTCTGCTGGCTGCCTGCTTTACATTCAATACCCTGTTTGCTGCATCGGCCGACACCAACGTAGTCTTCAGCTTCTGCATGAAAAAAGAAATAAAAT
>JAPLDN010000428.1 GCA_026391755.1 Bacteroidota bacterium | reverse complement strand
CTCCATGACAGGGTGCAGGTAACTGAATTTACCGGGATTATGGAACCTGAAGATATACTCCCTCATCATGCCCGAGCGTGCCACTCCCGGCCTGATGATGGAACTTGCCGCTACCAGGCTGCGGTAATTGTCGCAATGCAGCTTCTTGAGCAGTCCGCGCATGGCCGGACTTTCCACGTAAAAACATCCGATGGTCTTCCCTGTCCGAAGGAGTTTTTTCACTTCCTCATCCGCCTTGAACTTATTGATCTGATGAACATCTACGCTCACCCCCTTGTTCTTCCGTACAATCCCGGCAGTTTCGTAAATATGCCCTATCCCCCTCTGGCTGAGGATGTCCAGCTTCTCAAAGCCAATATCCTCAGCCACGTACATATCGAACTGGGTGGTGGGAAAACCCTTGGGCGGCATGTCGAGGGATGTATAGCAGGTGATAGGATGTTCGGAGATGAGCACGCCTCCCGCATGTATGGTCCTCATATTCGGGAAATCCGCCATCATCTCACCCAATTCATTGATTTTCTTTATGATATGATTATTATTGATCGCATCCTCGGGATGCTTGATAAAGAGGTCCATCTCCTGCCTGGGGAGGCCATGAACCTTTCCCAGCTCACGGATGATCGAGCGGTCGCGGAAGGTCGACATGGCTCCCAGCAAAGCAGTATGTTCGTGACCGTACCTCTTGAAAATATAGTCGAGTACTTCATCCCTTTCCTTCCAGGAATAATCTATGTCGAAGTCGGGGGGGGAGGTTCGTTTTGGATTGATAAAACGCTCAAAGTAAAGGTCGAGGTCAATTGGGTCAACATCTGTGATTTTCAAGCAATAAGCTACAATACTATTTGCCCCGCTTCCACGCCCGACATGATAAAAGCCCCTCGACATCGAATAGCGGATAATGTCCCAGGCGATGAGGAAATAAGCAGCGAAACCCATGCGGCTGATGATCCCTAATTCGTGTTTTATCCGGTTGACGGCTTCGGTATTTCCTGAGCCATAACGGTACTGTAAGCCGTCGAATGCCAGCTTCTCAAGCAGCACCTGGTCATCGTACACATTACCAGTAAAACTCCTCTTGTTTTTGCACTCCCTGAAGTCGAAGCCTATGCTGCAGTCTTCTATCAGTTTCTCCGTATTGCGGATGATCCCCGGGAATTCACGGTAAGGCTCCAGCAGTTCATCCATGGGCATCATCACTTCCGAAGGCGAAGCCAATTGCCCCTGCTCCAGCCGGCTCAGCAGTACATTGTTATCCACCGCCCTGAAGTTCCTGTGAAGCTCATAACTCTTCTCATCCAGCACCGTCACAGGCGAAAAGAGCACCATGCGATCCATGAGGTGGCGGGTCTTTGAAAGTATGAGGCGATTGGCAGATGCAGGCGGGAGGCCAATGAAATGCCGGGGTGAGGTGGCATCTGCCATCTGCCATCTGCCATCTGCTCCCAGCGGATGTATCCAGTATACATTCTCCAGGATTTCCGGCCTGTCGGGAAGCGGCTGTTTGCGCAGGTTATGGCGGCTCAGGTAATCATTCAACTCCCTGAACCCCTCGTTGTTCCGCGCCAAACCCACGTATATCAGCTCGTCATCCCTGCGGAACTCTATCCCGGCTATTGGCTTCACCCCTTTATCAGTGCATACCTGTATGAACTCCATGATACCCGTGGAATTGTTGATATCGGTAAGCGCCAGGGCCTGCACCCCGCAGCGGACAGCCTCATCGACCAGCTTTTCAACCGAAAGCGTTCCGTAGCGGAGGGAGTAATATGAATGGCAGTTGAGATACATAACAGGTAGCGAGAAGTGAGGCAGCGAAATTATTTTGTACTGATTCTAAAACCGATGGGGTTGCGGGGTTCGTCCTTCTGACGGGATAATTCCTTCAATACCTGAAACAAAAGCATCAGGTGCTCTGAATGTTCATCCAGCTTTTCGAAAGTCCGCTTTTCCAGATCTGCAATTTTATCAGCTAACTCATGATACATGGAGAGAAATTCTCTCAGCTTTATAAATGCCCTTACGATATAAATGCTGGTTTGAACTGCTGTAGGACTATTCAAAACGCTGGACAGCATCAATGCACCATGTTCGGTAAAAACAAAAGGACGTTTCCTTCTTCCTCCCCAACTTGATGTTGCAAATTGCAACATCAAGTTTTTATCTTTCTCATTTTCTTTTATTTGCAAACTTGATATCGCAAATTGCGATATCAAGTTCCTGTACTCTGCCATTGTTATCTCAAACATGAAATCTGCCGGAAAACGCTCTATGTTCCTTCGTACCTGTTCGTTAAAACGCCCTGTTGTCACACCATAGATCCTTGCAAGGTCACTGTCAAGCATCACTTTCTGCCCTCGAACAAGATAAATCTGAGTGATGATTTCATCTTCTTTGTGAACCACTTCTCCCATAGCTTTTTTCTTACTTAATCCGACATCATCAAAAAAGTAATACTGAATTTTTTATTTATTTGCTATTTATTCGCACTAATTGCTTACTTCATTTGCGTGCTCATTTCGCCTTCGGCGAACGCTTTTCGCTACCTCGCTACCTCGCTATTTTCATACGCCACCCCTCTCCTCACTATCTTCTGCCCGTACTTGTTGCGAACCTTGTCGAGTGCCTGGTACAGGCTGATCATCTCCTGGCTGTCCTCGAACATGTTTAACTGCGGATTGCCTGCTACCAGCCCGCTGAAGCGCACACCTATAAGGCGGATCAGCATGCGGCGCTGGTAAAGCCTGTCGAACAGACCCTTCACCAGGGGGATCAGTATATGGTCGAAAGCCGTGTAAGGCACATGTTTCTGGAGGGTGTGGGTATCGAAGTTGGAATAGCGGATCTTCACCGTGACGCAGGAGGTGAGCTTCTGCTGGTCCCTGAGCTCAAACGCGATCTTTTCAACCATCTTAACCAGCTTCTCCTTCATCTTCACAACATCGATGGAATCCTGCTCAAAGGTCGTCTCTGTGCTGATCGATTTGCTCTCAGAATACGGGACCACCGGAGTGGAATCCTGTCCGTTGGCCTTCTCCCATATCATGATCCCGTTCTTCCCCATAACCCTTTCCATCATCTCCGCAGGGATCCTGCTGAGGGTGTCGATGGTAACGATGCCCATGGACCTCAGCAGGCGATAGGTCTTCTCGCCTATCATTGGTATCTTTCTGATCGACAACGGGGCCAGGAAGGGTTTTACAGCTTCCCTCCGCACCTGCAACTCCCCGTTGGGTTTGGCTTCTCCCGTAGCAATCTTCGAAACCGTTTTATTCACCGAAAGCCCGAACGAAATAGGCAGTCCTGTATTCCTGATGATGTTCTGCCTGAGCTCATGAGTCCATGTAAGAGTGCCGAAAAAGCGGTCCATCCCCGTCACATCGATATAATGTTCATCGATGGATGCCTTCTCGTACACAGGAGCCTTTTCCGCAATGATATCCGTCACATCATGCGAATATTTTGAGTACAGCTCCATATCCCCCCGAACGATCACGGCATCCCGGCAAAGCGTACGGGCCATTTTCATCGGCATGGCCGAATGCACTCCGAATCTCCTCGCCTCGTAGCTGCAGCTCGCAACCACCCCACGGTCGGAAGTCCCTCCTATGATCACCGGCTTCCCCAGCAATGCAGGATTGACAAGCCTTTCCACCGACACAAAGAAGGTGTCGAGGTCAAAGTGGACAATGTTGCGGTTAAAAATAATCATGATTATTTTCTAATCATTTTTGTGATCACAATATAATCATTATATTTGCAACACCAAAACTTTTTGCCATGTTTTTTAGTTCAAACATTAAATTTTTACGCCGCCGCCGCGGATTGACCCAGGACGACGTAGCCGACACACTGGAGATGAAACGATCAACCTTAAGTGGTTACGAAAACGCCGTAGCCCAACCGGGTTTCGAAGCACTCATAATACTTTCGAGGTATTTCAATGTAGCCATCGATACCCTGATCAAGGTCGACCTGTGCAGTCTTCCCGAAAGCCAGGTACGTCAGCTTGAACGGGGATACGACGTCTATATCAAAGGTTCGAACCTCCGGATACTTACTACCACGGTGGGCAGCGATAACGAGGAAAATATCGAGCTGGTCACCGAAAAAGCCAAAGCAGGCTATGCCACAGGTTTTGCCGATCCCGAATACATCAGCATTTTGCCTACATTCAGGATGCCCTTTCTCTCAAAACAAAAGAAATACCGCACTTTCCAGGTCAGCGGCGACTCCATGCTGCCCATCCCGCATGGCGCATTTGTGACCGGCATGTTCCTTCAGGACTGGAACTCTATCAAGGATAAGGATGCCTATATTATTTTGACTGCGGATGAGGGAATAGTGTTCAAAGTACTGGAAAACAAGCTGAAGGAGTACGGTGCGCTGAGGCTCCATTCACTGAACCCTTTGTATGAACCCTATGACCTGCCGGCTAACAACATCAGGGAAATATGGCAGTTTGTTCATTATATCAGTCCTGAACTTCCTGAAAATCAGGAAAGTGAAAATAAAGCCTTGCTGGAAACAGTTAAAAAACTCAAAAAAGACGTGCAGGAGATCCAGACCCGCCTGCAGTTATAATTTTTTTAATTTGACTTTCCTTGGGTTTTTGTTTTATATTTACATTTGCTTATGCTAAAAATTCAAACCTAACTAAAAAACCAATAGTCTATGAAAGTAGCAATAGTAGGGTCAGGTTACGTTGGCCTTGTCACCGGAACATGTTTTGCCGAAGTCGGTATTGAAGTCACATGCGTTGACATTGATAAGAAAAAAATCGATAACCTAAACCAGGGGATCATACCCATTTATGAACCGGGGCTGGAAGAAATGGTTCACCGAAATGTAAAAAAAGGAAGACTTTCCTTCACCACCAGCCTGAAAGATGCTTTGGTTGACTGCGAAGTGGTATTCAGTGCAGTTGGTACCCCTCCCGATGAGGACGGAAGCGCCGATCTTCAGTATGTGATCTCTGTGGCCCGTGATTGCGGGAAGTACATGGATAACTATCTTCTGATAGTCACCAAGAGCACAGTTCCTGTCGGCACAGCCGAAAAAGTAAGGAAAGCTCTCAGGGAAGAACTTGACAAAAGAGGTGTTAAAATCGAGTTTGACGTTGCTTCGAACCCCGAATTCCTGAAAGAAGGAGCTGCTGTGGACGATTTTCTGAAGCCCG
>JAPLDN010000050.1 GCA_026391755.1 Bacteroidota bacterium | reverse complement strand
TTTCTTTTTGAAAAACATCAGGGCTTCTTTCGCAGCCCGGGATACATTTTCATGGGGCAAGACCCTGCCGGATGAACTGTTTCGCCATTTCGTGCTTCCGGTAAGGGTTAACAACGAGAATCTTGACACCTCCCGTATGGTGTTTCTTGGTGAACTAAAGGACAGGATCAGGAAGATGAGCATGAGGGATGCCGTAATCGAAGTCAATCACTGGTGCCATGAAAAGGTAACCTACCGGGGCACGGATGAAAGGACTTCCTCACCTCTCGCAACGGTCAGAACAGCCTATGGACGTTGCGGGGAAGAATCGACATTTGCTGTTGCAGCTCTGCGCTCGGTTTGCATTCCGGCAAGGCAATGCTACACTCCCCGCTGGGCCCATTCCGACGACAACCATGCCTGGGTCGAGGTTTGGATTGACGGGAAATGGAATTATATCGGAGCCTGCGAACCGGAGCCTGTCCCGGGTGTCGCCTGGTTTACAGCACCGGCCAAAAGGGCTATGCTTGTAAATACGAATGTTTTTGGGGACTATGAAGGTCCTGAGGATGTATTACTGAAAGACGAACGTTATACCAGGATTAACATACTGTCGAATTATGCAGTAACAAAACGGATCTTTGTTTTGGTAAAGGATAAGTCAGGAAAGCCTGCCGACAGTGCATCTGTTGAATTCCAGCTTTACAATTATGCCGAGTTCTATCCTTTGTTGAGATCATATACCGATGCAAGGGGCCTGTGCAGTTTTCAAACAGGCCTTGGAGATCTCATCGTATGGGCTTCGAAAAACGGGGAATATGCATTCAGGAAAATAACTGTAAGGTCAGTTGATACAGTTACCCTTGAATTAACTGAGAAACCCGGCAGGGAATATTCTTTGCAGATTGACCTGGTCCCTCCTCCTGAAATACCGCTAACGTTCGTTCTGCCTGACTCATTGAAAACAGCCAACGCGAAAAGGCTTGAATTTGAGGATAAACTAAGGTCGGCTTATGAAGCAACATTCATCGACAGTTCAAAATCATGCAGGATTGCTGCTACCTTAAAGCTGGATCCCGATACACTCTGGCATTTCCTAAGGGAAAGCTGCGGCAATTATGGGACTGTTATCGACTTCGCAGGCTCGGTAAGCAAATTACGAAAATACTGGCTGTTCCCCCTTCTGTCGGAAATATCTTTAAAGGATCTCAGGGATGTGACTTTTGATGTGCTGATAGACAATATCAATTATACTATTTACCCGGGCAGCACGGGTAAGGATCGCGATATATTCAATAAATACCTCTTAAACCCCAGGGTGGACAATGAATGGTTAAAACCGTATAAATCCTATCTGTTTAAATGCTTTGACGGTAGTTTCAGGGCTAAGGCCGCAGCTGAGCCCCGATTGCTGGCCGAATGGGTTAAAACGAATATTCTTATAGATAATAAAGCGAATTATGGCAGGGCCCCACTCTCTCCCATCGGGGTTTATGAATTGAAAGTCGCTGATCCCCATTCGAGGGATATCTTCTTTGTTGCAGCCTGCAGGAGCCTTGGTATCGCAGCCCGTCTTGAGCCGGGAACCCGCCTTCCGCAGTATTATCTTAACAATGCCTGGCATGATGTGTGGTTTGATCCTCAAAAAACCACTTCCGGCGAAAGGGTCAGGCTAATCCTGAACTCAGATCCGAAGAACGACAGGAAACCTGAATATTTTATTCATTTCACACTGGAAAAATTCGACGACGGTTTTTTCAGGTCCCTTGATTATGAAACTGACCCCCGGCTTGGTTCTTTACCCTGCGAACTTGACCTGGCCGCGGGCTACTACCTAATGGTGACAGGGAACCGCATGAAAGATGGAACGGTTCTTTCAAGCCTCTCATTCTTTAACCTGAACCTGGGGAAAGAAGTTAAACAACAGATCAGCCTTCGTAAAGAACCCGCTCCTTTGGTAATTGGGACGCTGGATATAAAGATACTTTTATCCATTCTGCCCCAGGCCGGCCCCTTTGTTTCGGGGAACCTGGTTTTAGCCTGGATGGAACCCGGTAAAGAGCCCACCAAACATTTTATTGCCGATCTGAGAGCAAAAAAGAAGGACCTGGAAAAGAAAAACTGCAGGATATTTTTTCTTTTCAGAAATGACATAGAAGAAACAGGCTTTATCAAAGATATGTCAGGTGAAATGCCTTCAGGATCATCCTGCCTGGTTCCGACAGCTAACCTCGTAAAACTTATTTCAGACAATACCGGTCAAAGTCTTGGAGCTTCTCTCCCCCTGGTTACCATAATCAATTCCAAAGGTGAGATAGTATATCTTTCACAGGGTTACCATATCGGTATCGGCGACGATCTGTTAAAGATGCTCCATTAAGAGAATATTGGTGATTGTAAGCGATGCGTTACTGGCAAACACGAAACGGAACCCTTGTTGAACGAATCCTTTGGGGCTGGTCAAATGTATACCTGGTCTCATTTGACGGGCATGATATAATGGTAGATACAGGCCCGGCAGCTTTTTCGGGGCTGTTGCTAAAAAGGCTTAAGGAGACAGGTCTCAAACAACTGGATGCCCTTGTTTTAACTCATACCCATTTTGACCATACAGGCAGTGTTGCAGTATTGAAGGAGAAATACAATATGCCGGTCATCGTTCATAACACCGAAGCCCATTACCTCGAAACAGGCCTCAGCCCGCTACCACACGGGAACATTCCGTTAACAAGATTTTTATATAAGCTTGGCGCTCCCAGGGTTGAGCATAAGTTTAAGGTCATGGGTGTTGCAGGGGATGTGTTGGCGGATGACGTTCTCGATTTAACAGGCTTTGGAATCAATGCAAGGCTTATTCATACGCCGGGCCACAGCATGGGGTCATGCAGTATGCTCATTGACGATCAGCTTGCGATAAGCGGCGACACCTGCGTTTCCCCCTTTCCGGGCAGGGCATTTCCTCCCTGGGCTGATGATGCTGCGAGCCTTTTAAAGAGCTGGGAAAGACTTCTGGATACAGGATGCGAGCTGTTCTTACCCATGCACCACTGGACAATTTCAAGGGAAACTCTTTTAAAAGAATACGAACGCCATTCTAAAAAGGAAGTTAAAGGCGTTGTGTCTCGATAATGGGATAGCCCTTGATCCCTGACTTGTAAAAGCCCGTAAACCTGAGCTTGTAAAAATATCCCCGGGAATTTGTTATGATATACGCCAGGTTGGTCTTTACGGTATAGGAATCGGCTGTGAAACTGTACACTTTCCAGTCATATCCGATTGCATCAAGTGCGCTGGTATAGTTCATGGTCCTTGCAAGTGTTAAGTCAATAGAAGAAAAGGAATGAACGCTATCTACAGCCACCCTGACCCCATCGGAGTTTGAAAGAACACCTGTAACAAGGTATGGATATGCAGCACCTGCGTTTGTAAACAGCAGGGTCGTATATTGCGTAAATAAGAGGTCGTATTCTGTTTTAACCGGTTCCAACGGCAAAACAAGGCCCCCGGCCCGTATCCCGTAAAACATATAATTGACCGACGGATCTTTCTGAACCGAGGCCCGGGTAAGGGCACTTCCATTGATACCCGCATACCTGAAATAATAAATGCCATGTTTGAGGCTGTCGAAGACAAGCTGTCTTAATCCCAGGTGTATGCCGGCAGTGTCCCTGCCAAGGTCAAGCGCCCACACATGACCGTTGGAGAGGGTATCTCCATTTACAACAGTAAACCACTGCCCAGTGGCAATGGAATCAGGGTTTCCATCAGACTTGTCGAATTTCCACCT
>JAPLDN010000394.1 GCA_026391755.1 Bacteroidota bacterium | reverse complement strand
ATTGGCTTCTTCAACTGTATATAATATCCTTCAGGATAGGGATGGCTTTATATGGTTCGCAACGATGAACGGTATAAGTAAATTTGACGGAAAACGATTCGTCACATTCAGGACCAATGAGGGCTTAAACTCGAACTCGATTATCTCTCTTGCTGAAGGCCGAAAAGGTGAATTGTATATCGGAAATTATGAAAAAGGAATTAATGTTTTACGGAACGGACGGATTGACAATTATTGCAGTGAAATTGAGGGGAACAATTTTGCCACATCTTATCTTTTACTTGTCCCTTCCGGAAAAGATGAGCAGAGAATTTTTGCTTATCGTAGTCATGGGGTTATATTTTCAGTTACTGAGAACAAAGGTTCTAAACTGAAAACTCATGGCATAATCACTTATCCTGTATATGTAAACAGATTAGGGCTATTAGCGAATAATGACATGGTGGCTCTCACTCCTGATGGGTTATATAGTTTTAAAAAGACCAGACTGACAAAAATCCAGATTAAGGGGTTCCCTGATACTGAAGCTTTTTGTCTTGCAAATGGTGGCGAAGGAACTTATTTTATTGGCACGAGGGGGACGATTTACAAGGTTAAGAACAATTCCGTATTTGAGAAATATCCTGTAGCCTTAGGCGGCAACAACGATGTTTGCGAAATTTTGATCGACAGGCATAATAATATCTGGTTTTCAATAATGAATAAAGGATTCTTTTTGATTCCTTGGGGTTCGAAAAACAGTATTGATATAGGAGTTAAAATGGGACTGGAGAATACTCTTGTAAACACAATCTTGGAAGATAAAGAAGGGAATATTTGGATAAGCACCTATGGCAAAGGCGTCTTTTGTTTGAATAACCTGTATCTGAATAACTATACTGAAAATGATGGATTGAGCAGTAATAGTATTTATTCCATTGAGAAAGACAAATCGGGCAAATTACTGATAGGGACTTTTAACGGCCTGAATATTTTTGAAAACGGAAGATTCAGCCATTTTAAGACTAATTCGACAAAAACATTAACGGAATATATTTATAATATTAAAAAATCAGGTAATGAGTTTTATATAAGTGGTGCGTTTGGAGAAACCGGGGTAAAAAAAACTTCATATAAAGGCTTGATCTTTTATCTTTTTGACCGGCCGTCATTCTGCAAAACAGTTGATGGGCTTTATTTGTTTGGAGGTTCCGGAAACTATATTCTGATAGGACAATCGCTGTCTTATAAGTCCGCTGCAACGCATCAGATATTTATCTTTGGGAATGGCACTGTTATTAATCGCATAAACCAGATTTTTGAAGATTCGGAAAAGAACATCTGGATTGCAAGTACCCTGGGCTTATGTAAAATCACGGGGACCTCAAACTCATACGAGCAATGGAAGAAATCATTTTTTCCTTCCAGTGCGGTTCTGAACTCAAGAATAAATTCAGTTACTCAGGATAATAAAAACAAGATCTGGTTTGCAGGTGATAAAGGAATAGGCAGCTATAACCTGCTTAATGGAGCTGTTAAAACCTATAAAAGTTTCGGCGGGTATGATCTGACATCTGCTAATTCTGTTGTCATGGATAATAAGAACAGGGTCTGGATCGGGAGTATGAATGGACTTTTCCTGTTTGACGGGACTTCCTTAAAAAATCTTAACAGTTTGACCGGACTCCCATCCGATGAAGTGCTGACACTGTATTATGACAGCAAAACAAATTCTCTGTACGTCGGGACGAGCAATGGTATTTCTTTCCTCGATATAACATTTTTCGACAGCTATAATCCAAATCCTCCAAAAGTAAAAGTGACCGGTATAAAAGCAGGAGATTCAGTTTATCACAGCTTTGATAACCTTGTTTTTAAACCCGAACAACATGATGTGTATATTGAGATGAAGGCATTGAATTTTTCCTCGCCCGCCTCTGTAAAGTATGAATATAAATTAAACAATGATTGGATACCAACAGACTATGATTTCCTGAATTTCATTGCGTTGAAGAATGGAGTCTATTCTCTGCAGATCAGGGCAAAAGCTCAAAATACAAGCTGGGGTGAGCCATGTACTATTTCTTTTCGTGTCCTGCCCCGCTTTGTTGAAACCACATGGTTTGATCTGATCCTGATAATTACTGTTTTGTGCGGCTTATTTTCTGTCATAAGCTGGCGTTGGAGAGTAAATAATAGCAAGGTACGCAAGGATCTGGAACTCACCGAGAGAATTAACGAGCTTAAGCATCAGGCGCTCAGTGCAATGATGAACCCGCATTTTATTGCCAATTCCCTGAATTCAGTTCAATACCTTGTTAACAGCCAGAGGTACGAAGAAGCCAATGATTACATTGCAATGATGGCTAAATTGATGAGGAAGAATCTTGATACGGCCGGAAGTGGGTTTATCCTTTTATCAGAAGAAATAGCACGCTTGAGATTATATCTGGATTTGGAGAAGTTAAGATTTCAGGAAAGTTTTGCTTATGAAATTATTACAGGGGCAGATATTGCCGTCGATTCTATTATGATACCGAACATGATTATTCAGCCATTTGTTGAAAATTCCCTTTGGCATGGGATCATTGATTCAGGGAATAAAGGTATTCTAACAATTTCATTTTTGTTTGAGGACATAGAGATGGATTCTATCATCTGCAGATCACTTATTATTAAGGTTACAGATAATGGCATTGGAATTATTGAAGCAAAAAAGAATAGAAAAGAAGATCATATTTCAAAAGGGATACAGATCATTGAAGAACGGCTCAGATTACTAAGCGCAAAGATGCAGCTTCCCCAGCCCATCATGTTTGAGGATCTGACTAGCCAGGATAACAGCACCCGGGGGACTGAAGTTATTATTTCTCTCCCTCCCCCACTCTATAAAATTTCAATCCCGCGATAAATTTTTCCTTCCTCCTTTACCGCTTAATCAGAAATATCTACCGCTAAAAGATAAATGCATACCACATATATGTTTGGCATTGCGCTGACATGGTTTTGCATGTATGTTTGGCTTTAACTTCAAGGATAATCTTGAATGAAAAAAATAATGATCATAGTGACCTTAATCTCAGCATTCCTTGCAGGTTGCCACATGAATTTAAATCGTAAGGACTATAAGATCAAGTTGAAAGATTTTGACTGGAATACTAATATTGAAGGAAACTGTGGCGAAATCTATATAAAAGGATCAAACTTCATTTTCGGCAGAAACTATGACTCGACCTTTATTGAAATATCCTCAACCAACGGCGCTGTGTTAGACACTTTAAAATCCTATACAGTTGAGCAGGAAAGAGAGTGTACTATTCTTGACAAGGCAGGCGTATATGAAAATGGTTACTCCCTGCACAATGTTCCTGTTGATAAAAAGAAGTATCAGAAGGTTACTTTAAAAATATTTGACCGGCAATATCGTGGCGATGAAGAAACATATTACCTGATCATAAAGTCTATTGCAAACCCGGAGTTTATTATTCTATTCGATCGTAAACAATTTCCCTCCATCAATGATATTACTTATTTTAAAGACGGTAAGTTTATAGTGACATATAATGCGATAGCAGGATACGACCAGCATAAATATTCAGTTTATGTTGGATTGTTTGACCTGGAGAAAATAATCAAAAAATGAGAAAAATAAAAATTGTACTGATAGCACTGACGATTGTCTGTTACGGATATGGATTTTCTCAGTCTCAACAAACTGAACAAACCATGAAAACGAAAAACAATCAGGAAGAGCGTATCGCTCTTGAAAAACGAATTGCAGATGCTGGTGGTGATTATGTCTCACTGACTGCGGCGGAATATGAACTTCTGCTATCACAGCCGGTTGGAGATATTGAAGGATTTGATCCGCTTGTAAAGATAATGGGGGGAATTATGGTTGGTTATGGCTATCCCGATGGACCAAAAGTTTATAAAACCGATATACAGATCGTTTTCCCGAATATTCCCAATATCAGTGCAGGAGAAGTGTATGTGATCTTTGATCATGTGAAAGGCAGCAACGGCCTTGATTATCTTGACCGGGAGAGTAATACGGAGATAAAGGTGGATGGCAGCTACCCCGAGAGTGACTTTACCCAGTTAAATCTGTACATTAAGTCGGCCGGTTCGAAATCGTATTTACTTGGAAGCCGGTATGTCAATTTACGGGATCCTGCCGACAATATGACCGTAAGGGTTCTCGGAGCTCTCGGCGGTGAAGTCGGGCTGGGTGTTGTCTCAGGAAAAGTTGTCATGGAACTTCCTACAAACATTACCGGACTAACCTTGGCGAAAGAAGATATCGGGATTGAGAAACCGTTTGCCGGGGGGTTGATCACCCTGAAAGACATCAAGGACGACAATATTTCTTTTCAGTTTAAAGGTGACCGCGGAAAGATATATTCATGGAATGCATATGATAATGCAAATGCGATCCTGGAAATAAAAAATTTGGATATAACTGATGATATCTATGCGTTATACGCCATACATCCCAATTCAATGAGAATTTACAAATCGGAAGTTGTTCGCAAGGAATATCCTTTTGCTTTCGGAAAAGAGAGCCAGGTTGTGACAAAGGAGGTTTCTCCCGGATTGCCGGAGAAGGTTTCTCCTGCATCGCCGATTGTGTACCTCGATAAAAATGATCCTATTGCAATCGCTATTAAAGAACGGGCATTAAGTGACATTAAACAGTCAGTAAGCAAATCAGACCCGGAGTCTCCTGAAAATAAATTAATTGCAGCGAAGGTTGCAGCATGGCCTCAGGAAAAGCAGGATCAATTAATGAAAGTCTATGAAAAATCAATTCATGATTACCCGGCTCAGGCACATTTGGATGTTAAGATATTCAATGCGGGAACCTTTTTGATGGTTTATACTGATTTTGGAAAGATGAATCCGAAAATGATGGCCGAAGAGTATGATATCCGTGTTCAAAGCCTCTGCGGAAATAATTACGCAGCAGAGTTTTGGGAAGATTCAGAAGCCCATGCTCGTGCTAATGCAAATAACCCTAATGTTGAAGACATAGAAATTATTAAAGATCTTATCCGGTTATCCAGCGGTCAACAATCTGTTTCTGATGAAGATGGTACTAAAACCACTAAAATGGTTACGTTGAAGTATACCAAAATGATGGCGTTGCTTTATACCTCAGATAAGGAAGGCTCGGTGACTTTTCACGACCCGTTTCAGGCCATGATGGATTTTATCAAACAATAATGGACCTTGCTTATGACGATAAACTGGATTGGGGGAATGTTGAGCATACTCGTGCTGGGCTTGCTCCTGTTGGCCGGATTTATGCTGCAAAATTCGGTTCGTCTGCTGATCACGGGTAAAAGGGCCCAGGGTGTGGTGGTTGGTATGGACAGCTCTTCGCGCCTTTCCGACTCTTCTAAAGACAATCCCCTAAAATCACCAATAGTTGAATTTTCCATATCAACCGGAGAACGAATAAAGATAAGCGGCCGTGCCTATTCAGCAAAACCATCAGTGAAGACAGGTGATGCAATAAGCGTAGCATACAGCCGGTCAAATCCCAGGAATGCCCAGTTACTCCTGTGGAATGATTTCCCCCTTGTCCCTGCCGGCTTTGTCTTGGGTTTTGCCATAATGATTTTATTATTGTGGATTTCGGGGATCCTTATTTCAGGGGACTCAAAAATGGATGATCCTTTCCATCTCCTTCCTGCCCTCATTTCTCACTTTCGTCTGAATCCTTTTCGTTTTCCTGCTCTCTTCATATTATCTATTGTTATCCCCCTGTGCGGACTGGGGACGTATCTGACTGCAAAGAAAGCAATTGACCTGCGTTCCAACGGCATCAGGGCAACCGGGTATGTCATCGGATCCCAATGGATAAGTTCCTCCCTGAGCGATGGTACAAAAGGGAGTGGTGTGTTTCCCATGATCAATTTTAATGATACATCCGGCGCGGAACATACTATTCGAAGATCCCTGGCCAAACCATTATCCCGTCTGAACCCTGGGGATAAGGTGGAGGTCATTTATCTTGCAAGCAACCCAAATAAGGGTGTTGTGAACACTTGGGACGAGTTCTGGCCGCCTCCTCTCTTTTTCGGATTTATGATGATCGCTTTCATTCTGGCATTTCGCATTGTGTTAAGCGGGGCCACCTAATCCTCCGGCAACAATCAGCT
>JAPLDN010000195.1 GCA_026391755.1 Bacteroidota bacterium | reverse complement strand
TTTACCAACGGCATGATATCATCGCCTGCTTCGCTGTAAAGCACCACATCTTCAATGGCATTAAGAATATAGGTGTACTTGTTGTCCTTTGCAATTTCCCTGACTGCAGCTTTGGCCTTGTCAATAAAAGGCTGAACAAGTTCCTGCTGTTTGGACTGCATGTCCGTTTGTGCTTTCTGCTGGAAAGCATCGATACGGGCCTGAAGGTCCTGAAGTTCCTTTTCCTTGGTCTGTTTGATCAGATCCGACATGGTTGCACTCTGTGACTGGTAATCCATGTATTTGTTCTCGAATTCCGATTTCATCGCATCCATCTGGTCTGTAAGGGTTTTCTGGTACACCTGGAGTTTAATCTTTACTGAATCGATGCCAGGCATGGCCTGCAGAAGCGTGTTGAATTCAATGTGGCCTATTTTTATAGGATTCTGTGCCTGGGCTATTGCCGACATACAGAAAACAATTGCAACAACAGCTAAAGTCTTTACTAAATTTTTCATTTTGTGCTATTAAATGGTTTATACTCTTATTGGGTTTGCAAAATTATTAAAAATTCCTGAATGCCAAACACTCAGGCAGTGCCTTATTTTTTAACGGCCTTGGGTTCCTGTCCGCCCCCAGTATTCTCCCCGGGTTTAGCCCCGCCGGTATCGCCAGGTTTGGCAGTTTTACCTTTGCGCCCCGATAAACTGGCTCCCAACTTGTCGAGAACCTCATCGGAGATATCATATTTTGGATTTGCGAACAAGATCGAGAGACTGCCGCCTTTATCAAAGATTACAGCATAGTTGCTGCTTGTTGCGATATCCTGTATGGCATTGTATATTTTCTCCTGGATTGGCTTGACGAACTCCTGCCTTTTTTTAAACAAATCTCCGTCTTTTCCGAATCTGGTCCTTTGAAGGTTCTTTGCTTCTTTCTCGGCATCCACAATTTCCTGCTCCTTCTTCTTTTTCATGTCTTCAGGAAGAAGGACGGCCTGGGCCTGAAATTCCTTATACATTTTATCTACTTCGGCAAATTTCGCATCTATCTCTTTCTGATACTGGTTACTTAATTCGTCAAGCTGTGCCTGTGCCTCGGCAAACTCGGGGATGTTATCCAGGATGTACTGGCTGTCGACATATGCGAATTTCTGAGCCTGGCTAATTGATGCCAGGAGGAAAAACGCAACAATAATTAATGCTAACTTTTTCATAACCTTGAAATTTACGTTGTTGCCACTATTTATTAATCTCTTCTTATCCAGTTATCCAGTTATCCAGTTATCTGTTAGGCTAATCCAGTGACGAATTGATCGAGAAATGGAACTGGCTGCCGTTTGCGCCCGGTGCATTCGGAACCGGATCCAGTCCGTAACCCCAGTCAAGCCCTAAAAGCCCGAACATTGGCAGGAAAACCCGTATCCCCACACCTACCGAACGGTATACATTGAAGGGGTTGAACTCCTTCCATGAGTACCAGTCATTACCTGCCTCCAGGAATGTAAGCGCATAGATGGTTGCAGAAGGGTTCAACGAAATAGGATACCTCAGCTCAAGGGTGTATTTTGTATAACAGACCCCACCGAGTATTGTATTGGGGTATCCGGGTGTAAGAGAATTGTTAACATAACCTCTCATCCCGATGAGTTCACGTCCGTCCATATTATTATACCCTGTAAGACCGTCGCCACCCAGGTAGAAACGCTGGAAAGGAGTAATCCCCAGATCATAGTTGTAGGCACCCAATATGCCAAACTGTACTCTTGGAGTAAGCACAAGCTTCTGAATAAGGTTGATATACCAGGCTCCCTTGAATTTGAACTTCCAGAATTCCACCCATTTGTACTTTTCATTCACCGACATCTTACTATAGTCAACATTCCCATTAAAAAGCGAATATGGTGGTGTGACTTCCCCGGTAATTGAAAACTCCGAACCACTCCTTGCAAAGATCGGTGCATCCACACAATTTCGCGAAAGGACAATAGAATAACTAAGGGCATTGTAGGTCCCGTTACCACCGCCAAAGGAGAAAATAGAAGAATAATTCTGGGTTGTATACTTATTGTAATTGATAGAATGGTATAATGTAAAATAGTTGTCGGGCCATTTTAGCTGTGAACCAAGGCCGATTGACACTCCGTCGATCTTGAAAAACCCGAACAGGGGATCGTCACTGGCAAGGCCGTTGGTATAACGTGAATGAACATACGAGAGGCTAAGCGCAAGAGGTTTTTTCCCGCCTACCCAGGGCTCGGTGAAAGAGAATGAATAACTGTAGTATCCTTTCCCATATGTCTGAAACCTCACGCTTAGCTTCTGCCCGTCCCCTGCAGGGATAGGCCTCCAGGCTTTAAAGTTGAGTATATTCCTTAACGAAAAATTGTTGAATGACAATCCCAGGGTACCTATGATCCTGCCATATCCCCAGCCTCCCGAAAGCTCGACCTGGTCGGCCGAGGTTTCCTCAACCCCGTATTCGATATCTACCTGTCCCAGTTCAGGTTTGGGGTTTACATTCGGGGTAAGCTTTTCGGCATCAAAGT
>JAPLDN010000235.1 GCA_026391755.1 Bacteroidota bacterium | reverse complement strand
CAAGCACATTAAATGTTGCACCTGTAAATAAGCTATCGAGTGGATTTTCGTTATAAATGGTCCACTGTGATCCGTCATACCATACACCGATTTCATCATTCACATAGCCCTGGGATCCCGCATTGTTAGTATAATCATGTACAACAAAGATCTTTGCGTTTGGGTTCAAGTTTGTGAGCGGATTGTCAATATAGGTAATATAATAGCTATCTGTGGCCACCTGTTTAAAAAAGGATGTTCCGGCATCGGGCACAAAAATATTATAGGTACTGTTCAGCGCAAGGGTCATTGCATTGTTTTCATTATACACGGTCCATTTCGAAACGGACGGGTCGTACCAGATACCAACATGGGCAGTATCATAAATCCCGTTATACCAGGTCTTGGTGATAAAAAACACTGCATTCGGCTTGCCGTTAAGTGAGGGATTATCAATAATGGACCAGTTAAGAAGAGAATTTCCGGCAGTGACTGTATGAATGAATGCAGTCCCATGTTGTTTGCAATTCAGCACATTATAGGCAAAATTGGTGTCCATTGAAACCCGGTTCTCGTCAAAGATTGACCAGTCTGAGCCTGTAAACCATAACCCATTGCTGTGGAGCATATATTTCTCGTGAGTATTATCGGGCAACCCCCAAATGTGGGTAAAGATGATTTTATCAGTAGCGGTATTCCCGAGAATTGAGGTGTTCAGGATTGTGTAATCCCCGAAACAGTTGGTGCGACTATTGGCGTGAACATAATTCGGCCCGAAATAGCTGGGTTGGGCTTGAAGAAAACTGCAGATTAACAGGCCCAATGAAATGAAACAAACGTGTAGACTTTTCATACATAATACAATTTAATGACTACATTAGTGAGAACCGGATAAATTTACTACATTCTTAAGCTTAAGTCAAGACATTTTTTTATTTCGCAATCTGTGATAATCCGACTCAATAATATTTCAATTCCGGCATATTTTGATTTATTTAATTATTTTTGGTGTAATCAAAGACAGTTCAACCACCTTATTCAGGGACTAACACAAGAGTATTGATGCCGGCATCTGATCAAAGTAAGCAAAAATCGCCAAGAAAACCAATATCGTATTTATTAAGCCTGCTCAATCCTGTCAGGATCTTTCGTGCATTGCAATTCCATCGTAAGCAAAAAAAATACTGCAAAGTAAGCCACGACCAGGAACTCAGGTTTTATTCGGAGATGCTTTCCAACGAGATGTTACATTACGGTTATTTTGAGAATGCCGATATTGAGCCTGAGAAGTTATCGTTCCATGACGTGGAAACCGCACAGTTAAATTATGCCGAGAAGCTTATTTCCCACCTGGCCGACAAATCCCTCCCGGTTCTTGATATCGGTTGCGGTATTGGCGGAATAGCAAATCTGTTAAGCAAGAAGGGCTTTAAGGTGGATGTACTCTCCCCGAATATCAGCCAGTTGAATTATGTAAAAAAGAAGCATCCCGGGTTGCAGGCTTACAATGTAAAGTTCGAGGAATTAAAAGCGGATAAGAAATACGGCAGTTTACTGAACGCCGAATCGTTTCAGTATATCGATATTGAAAAGGGCTTTGCAAAAGCCGATGAGCTCATAATCCCAGGTGGAAGGTGGGTCATATGCGATTATTTCCCGATAATGGCCGGTAACGAAAAGTTGTCGGGGCGTCGGTTTGAGGATTTTGAGAAACTTGCCGTGGAACATGGGTGGAAGATCATTTACCATGAAGATATCACTAAGCATGTTTTACCGACCCTTAGATTTGTAAACATGTATATCATAAGGATTGTGAATCCTCTTTTGTTTTACCTGGAAAACAAGATGCTTGTTAAGATGGCCTGGCTTCATCACCTGACCCATGAGATCAGGGAATCTCTTGATAAAAAGCTAAGGAAGGAATTTTCGAAAATAGATATCGAGACGTTTCTTGCCGAAAAGAAGTACCTGATCGTTGTTCTTACCAAATAATATTCAAACAAGAACGGTTTTTGTCTCCCGGGATGCTGCAATATACCCGGATCCGGCCGGGGTCAGAAGGTGCTGCATTCAAGACGCGTGAATTTAATTTCTTTCCTGGGCAGGGCAGGACATTCTTCGTAGCGGTTTCTGCCAAAAACATGAAAGTGGGAAAATTCAAGGATGATGCTTATTTCATGCGCCCCTCCGGTACCGACCATATTCCCTGAAAGTTCAAGGTCGTAGCTATACATGAATTTGACCGTCGCATCGGCGGTGATCACATACCTGTATCCCGCGAGCAGCATCAGTGAGGATGTATGCTCGCTTATGGCTGTGGACTGGTAATAGCATCCAAGGTAGATATTGTACTTCAGGGCATTTAATCCAAACTGAATGGAGCTCATCTTATTTTGATTCTGATAAAGGATTCCCGGATTTAACCTGAGGGGATCGTTAAACCCTTTTACAGGGGCTTTACCTGAAGCTTCGTTCCCAATAGTAAGGATAAGGTCCAGATGTCCGACATATTTTCTTGGCAGGCGCGATTTGTCAATGGTATAAAAGGATTCATCAGGTTCGAATATATGGTCCACGGCGAAGCCTGTTGTGCCGACCAACATACCATCAAGTGCCGAAAACTGCAATAGTCCGCCCACTCCGAAATCAGCGAAAAGCCGTTTCTGATCATCCGGAGGAGGCAGCTGGGTGCTGATGATATTTCCGTATTTATCATTGAGCTGGTCGCTGAATACGAAATCGTCCCAGTTCATACGTTTCTGCATGATACCGGCTTTTATTCCGACCTGGCTGGTCAGATGTGCACTAAGCGGGATACGGGCAGAAAGGGTAATGGCAGCTGAAAGATTCTTAATAAAACCAAAGGATTCGTTGTCGGAGTTTACGATCAGGCCAAAACCTCCGGCTCCCGGCAGGCT
>JAPLDN010000171.1 GCA_026391755.1 Bacteroidota bacterium | reverse complement strand
CCAGTCACCAGTCACCAGTCGTTCGACTCGTTCATCCAAATTGCAAACGCCAGTTCTGCCTGGAGTTCCAGCATCCGAAAACCATTCTGGGTCCTGGCGCCTGATTCACGTGCAAGTCGCAGGAGTTTAGTTTCAACAGGCTTGTAAATAAGATCATAAACAAAATGGCGTGGGTCCAGCAAGGCGAAAGGCAGGGGAGGGGCTGAGCCTGTATCGGGAATCATACCAGCCGGGGTGCAATTGACAATGAAGGTGAACTTTTCAAGTAATCCAGGAGTAAGTTCTTCATATCTGATTATCCGCTCCTCCTTTTTTGTCCTGGAAACATTCAGTGTTTCAATTCCCATCTCCTTTAGAATGTAAGCTACAGCTTTGGATGAACCCCCTGTACCCAGTATGAGTGCGTGGGTATGATTAAAATCAGGACTAAGGGAATTTTTAAATCCTCCGGCATCGGTGTTGTAACCCTTGAGTTTAACTTCCTGGCCGGAACGATTTATCGTCACCGTGTTAACAGCTCCGATTTCCTGTGCCAATGGATCGAGGTAGTCCAGAAATGGGATAATGCTTTGTTTATAGGGTATTGTGACATTAAAACCTTGCAGGCCGGGGGTGTTTGAGATCAAAGGTCTTACCTCATCCGCCGACAACAAAGGGAAAAGAGTGTATGAATAATCTGTCAATCCTTCGCGTTCAAACTTTTTCGCGAAGTACAGGGCTGACGCCGAGTGTTCAAGCGGGTAACCGATCAACCCGAACCGGCGATAACGGCCGTTCAAACCTGTTGAAACTTTTTCAGTTTTTCGGGAAGGAACTGGAAGAAAGTATCTCCCCTTAACCCGAGTCTCAATGTTTCCAACGGGATAATTTCGGAAGGAGGTATATTTCCAAGGTTCACGTTAGCTCCAAAATGTTTGATAAACCATACCTGTTGGGATTTGAGCGGGGCTTCCCAAATGATCTTCTGGATGTCAACCTTGCTAAGGATTTTATTGATCAGTGCTACATGGGCTTTTCCTGTAGGCCTGTAAATACCAACATTCCCGCTTTCTCTTGCCTCTCCGATGACTTTAAAGGAGCCGGCCTGTAATTCCTTCTGCATCATCTCTATCCATTTGCCCGGCGAGATCAGGATGCCCGATTCCTTTGAACCGACTTCAGAAAGAACAGTATACTGCCTGGAAAGTATGTTGATGTGTTCGCATTTTACATCATGGTCGATGTTCATAGAGCCATCGGAGATCTCGACGGTATCGAGGCCCAGCTGGTCAATGTATTTCCTGTAATCGTCAAAGCGGTCACGAATGAAAAAGGCTTCAAAAAGGGTGCCGCCGAGATACACCTTGAGCCCTCCTTCCTTATAAACTTTGATTTTCTTTTGAAGGTCACGGGTAACCAGAGAAGTGCCAAAACCAAGCTTGACATAGTCTATATATTCACTGCCAACAGATACAAGGTCCTCAGCTTCACGTACGCTGAGACTTTTGTCCATTACCATGGCAATTCCGTTCTGACGTGGTTTTAATGATTGTTCAGGTAAATAAGGAAGGTCAATGTTCATCATAGTTTTTATTTTTTGTGGGCTTCGATAATTTCAATAACGGCAGGATGTTGCTGGGCCTCGGGAAACATGGTAAACAAACGTTTATACCCGTTAAAGTCCATCCCCAGGGCTTTTGAAAGGGTTTCATTGGCTTGTTTGGGTTTGCCCAGCAGGAAAAGGTAATAGGCCATCCCGAAGAAGAAATCAGGATTCTCATCATGATATTTAAGGCCTTCAAGAAGCACGTCATAGGCTTCCTGGTGTTGCCTTGCATCGGCATAGGCAACAGAAAGGTCAAGCCAGACATCCGGGTCATCGGGGTTCATTTCAATAGCTTTCTTATAGGCCGGGACCCCTTCGTCAAAACGGTTAAGTTTGATATACATATCACCCAGCATGGACCAGTATTCGGGTACAACGGGGGATAATTTAATTGCTTTCCTGATATAGGAGAGGGCGGTCTGAGGTTTCCCCAGCTCGTCATATGCTATCCCAATCCCCATCCAGGCATCGGCAAAGTCACTGTCAAGGGTGATCGCTTTTTTATAATAGTCAATGGCGTATTCGAACTGGCAGAGTTTTTCATAGCACTCACCTATATAGTAATAGGTTAAAGGTTCGGGGTCCTCATAATATAAGGTCTCAAGGTAAGTCTGGATTGCCTTTTCGAACATGCCGGCATTCGCATAACAATTGGCTTTGTTAAAGTATGCAGAAGAGAAGGATTCGTCGATTGCAATGGCATAATCATAAGCTTCTACCGATTTGTCAAACTCTTCCATATTTCCGTATGCCACGCCCAGGTTGAACCAGGAAACTTTGGAATAGGGGTGTTCGTCGAGGAAAGCTTTAAAGAACGCAATACATTTTTCGGATTGCCTCGTGATCTCAAAACAAAATGAAATTTCAAACAAAGCGGCTTCGTTCTCAGGATTTATCCTGATTGCTTCGGTAAGGTATTTGATAGCCTGCATATACTTCCCAAGGTTCTCATATTCAAAAGCCAGGCTAACGTAGATGTCATCCTGATCCTCGCTGCTTTCCAATGCATTCTTATAAGACTGAATTGCTTTCTCGGAACGCTCAAGCTGACTGTACAGGTTCCCTTTCTGAACCTGGAATTCAGAATCGGAAGCTTCGGTATGGTCAAGTTCATTTAAGAGAGTCAGCGCCTCATAGTCTTTTTTTATATGGATGAAATATTGCACCTGCTTAAGAAGGATAAGGGGATTATTCTGGTGCTGGCGCAGTGCTTTTCTTAAGCATTGAAGTGCTGAAGGGAGGTCGTTCAGATAAAGATAATAGTCGATAATATCCTCGTATTCAAAAACATCAAAGAAATGTTGCTCCTTATGGTTGATCATGTCCTCATAATTCCTTACAAGGGCAATAAGCTCAGGGTCGAACTGTGATTCAAAAGGATCTTCCATAGAATGACGCTTCAGAAAAGCGCAATAAACCAATTCCCTGCAAAAGTAATAAATTCCGGCATGCGTTAACTTATTCAGGCATGTGCTTTATTTTTCAGGTCCCTGGAAATTTCCTGAATCGTGATCGGAAAACACTAGCGGATAAGGGATGTCTGGTAAACTCTTATTTGCTAATGGGTTTAAAGTCAAATTATAATCCTGTTGATAAATAATTATATCTTTGTCCGTGAATTCACTTTACGTTAGTTTAAATATAACGCGTATGGATAGATCATTTCGGGTACCTCAGGACATTAATCATGTTGTTGCAGAGCTTGATAATATCAATGAAACAGTTAATCTTGAGGCAATAAGCAAGCTGCATCGTATTGCAAAACATTCAGAAGATGTTCGTCAAACCGTTTTTGACAATTTATGTTCGTTTGTGCGAAAAGTGACTGCAGCC
>JAPLDN010000275.1 GCA_026391755.1 Bacteroidota bacterium | reverse complement strand
TCATGATAAAACTCGACATGAAAGAGGCCAGGGACAAACTCATCCGCGATATCCCCCTGGGATGGAAACAGAAGCTGGCCTTTTCAGTCGCAATCATCCATAACCCCAAGATCGTATTTCTCGATGAGCCAACAGGAGGAGTTGATCCTGTAACAAGACGGCAGTTCTGGGATATGATCTTTGAAACATCACGTGAAGGCATAACCGTTTTTGTAACAACACATTACATGGATGAGGCGGAATACTGCGACAGAGTTTCCATCATGGTCGACGGTAGAATTGCCGCCCTCGATACTCCTGATAACCTTAAAAAACATTACGGGGCGGGCTCAATGAATGAAGTGTTTTTAAAACTGGCAAGAGTAAAAGTTGGATAAGATGTCATTAACAGAAAAATTAAAACCCTCGGTAAGCAGGCACAACCTCCTGTTTATTGCCGGGCTTGCCTGGACCACTGCTGGGGGGATTCTGATGTGGAGGGGCCTTGATTATGAAATGAAGCATTCCCCTCATCTCTGGCTGAATATCCTAATAGGGATCGCAATCGGGATCCCCTTTTACATCGTATTATTCGCAAGGATCGCCCACAAACACATCAAACGGATCAAAAGGCTCAGCATCCCGTATCCCTGCGCCTTTTCCTTTTTTAATTTCAGGTCGTATATCATGATGATGCTGATGATCACAACCGGCATATTGCTAAGAAGATTCGATGTGATAAACCGTGAATACCTCTTTACATTTTATATCGGCATGGCATTTCCGTTGCTGATCTCCGCATTCAGGTTTTATTATACCTGGGCCATTAAAAAAGAACCGGAATGAAACGTTTCCTGGGCTTCGTTGTTAAGGAATTCTACCACATAATCAGGGATTACCGCACCCTGCTGATCCTTTTCGGCCTGCCCGCCATGCAATTGCTGCTGTTCGGCTTCGTGATCACCAATGAGATCAAGGATGCCCGCATTGCAATCCTTGACCAGTCCAAAGACGAGGTCACCCGCAGGATCAGCGAGAAAGTACTCTCCTCCGGATATTTCATCCTTGATAAAAATCTAACTTCCTACACAGAAATAGAACAGGTATTCAGGCAGGGTAATGTAAAACTGGTACTGATCTTCGGTTCCGATTTCTCCAAAAACCTTGACAAAACCGGGAATGCAAAAGTTCAGATCATCGGCGATGCTTCCGATCCCAATACTGCCAATATCCTGGTCAATTATCTGCAGGGGATACTGTCAAATTACCTCATTTCCCTCAATGCCGAAAAAATACCCATGCAGATCGTTCCGGAAGTCAGGATGATGTATAACGGACAGATGAAAGGGGTGTACATGTTCGTTCCCGGCCTCATGGCGATGCTGCTGATGCTGATTTCAGCTCTTATGACATCGCTCTCAATCACGAAGGAGAAAGAGCTTGGGACCATGGAACTTCTGCTGGTTTCACCCCTGAAACCCATCCAGATCATTATCGGGAAAGTGTTTCCTTATGTGTTTCTTGCTTTTACCGATGCCTGTATCATTATCATCCTTGGAAATACGGTTTTCGGGGTGCCTGTCGTGGGCAGCGTTGCCCTCCTCCTGGCCGAAAGCCTGCTCTTTATCTGCATGGCCCTTTCACTGGGGATCCTGATTTCCACTATAACCAGCAGCCAGCAAATTGCCATGATGCTGTCGCTTGTTGCCCTTATGCTGCCTACTATCCTGCTCAGCGGGTTTATTTTCCCTGTCGAGAACATGCCCTGGATCCTGCAGGTGTTTTGCCATATCATGCCCCCGAAATATTTTATCACGATCATTAAAAGCATCATGCTCCAGGGCAACGGCTTCCGTTATATAGCATTTGAAACCGGAATCATGGCCGGGTTTACCTTGTTTTTTATTTTCCTGAGCGTTAAAAAATTCAAAATCAGGCTTGCCTGAAAAAATCGGAAATGAGAACATTGCTATTCATTATACAGAAAGAATTCCTCCAGATCTTCCGGAACAAAGGCATGCTTCCCATCATCTTCGTTGTGCCTATCGTCCAGCTCCTTATTCTTGTCAACGCAGCCACTTTCGAAATGAAGAGCATCCGGGTTTCGGTTGTTGACATGGACCTGAGCACATCCTCCCGCAAACTCATCAGCAAATATGAAGGTTCCCCATTTTATAAGGTCGTGCAGACTACCTTTTCCTATGACGAAGCCATGGACCTGATGCAGAAAGGCAAAGTGGATGTGATCATCAGGATACCCAACGGCTTTGAGCGGCAGCTTGTGAGGGAAAACCTGAGCAAAGTCCAGTTTGTGATCAATGCCATCAACCAGGCAGTGGCAGGCTTAAGCAGCGGGTATTGCACATCCATCCTGATCGATTTTAACCGGGAACTGATGCAGGACTGGCTTAGCCCGGCACAGATGGCGGGCTTAAAGAACATTCAAACCGACTTCAGCTACTGGTATAACCCGAAACTGAATTATAAAACGTATATGGTTCCGGGCATACTTGTGCTGCTCGTTACCATCATTGGCTTGTTGCTTTCGGGGATGAACATCGTTCGCGAAAAGGAAATCGGCACTATTGAGCAGATCAATGTGACCCCGATCCGAAAAATACAGTTCATAGCGGGAAAGCTAACCCCATTCTGGATCATTGCGCTTTTTGAACTTGCATTCGGCCTTTCAATTGGGAAGCTATTCTTTGATATTCCGATGGTTGGAAACCTCTGGCTCATATTCCTGTCGGGGGGAGTATATCTTTTTGTAATTTTGTCTATAGGATTGCTTGTGTCCACTGTTACAAACACCCAGCAACAATCCATGCTTGTGACGTTCTTTTTCATGGTGGTATTTATATTGATGAGCGGGCTATTCACCTCTATCGAAAGCATGCCCGGATGGGCGCAACAGATCGACAGGTTGAACCCCCTGATGTATTTCATCAAGATCATGAGGATGGTACTGTTGAAAGGCTCAACATTTGCCGATATCAGCCCGCACTTTTGGTCACTGGTCGTTTTTGCCATCATGATGTCGGGCCTGGCTGTCTGGCGATACCGGAAAGTAGCATAACATTATATTGACCAAAGTAAGCAATTTCTTTCGAAGGTTCAGGACCATACTGATGGGGTTGGCTCTCATTGCCATTGCTGCTTATATTACCCATAAAATTTATTACCATGAAGAAGAGAAGAAGGATGCCATCAGGCGGATACGCGACAGAGGTTACCTTCTTGCACTTACCGATCGCAACACCCTGAACTATTTCCTTTACAGGGGCGAGCCATCCGGTTTCCAGCTCGAACTGCTGAAGTCCTTTGCCGATTATCTTGGAGTCCCGCTCCGGATCATTGCCTCTGAAGATATTTCAAAGTTGTATTATTATCTTTATTATAATGTGGCGGATGTGATCGCCCTGAACCTCCCGATTTCGTCGGAAGGGAGGAGAATGGTCCATTACACAAAAATTATGGGGGAAACCCGGCTCATCCTGCTGCAGCGTAAAAACCGTACGCCGAAATTCATTAAAACCCTGGATGATGTAGCAAAAGGGGATACGGTTCATGCAAGGCGGAATGAATTCATGTCGCCCTACTACCGTTCTTTCCTGAAACAGACAGCGAAACGGCCCACCCTGATTGAAGAACCCGATATTTCGCAGGAAGGCCTTATCAGGAATGTAGCCGAAGGGAAAATAAATTACCTGCTATGCCCTGAAAACACTGCCATGGTATATAAGCGGTATTATATGAACCTGGATGCTTCGCTCGTGGTCTTTCCCCTCTATGCCTATGCCTGGGGAGTGAATCACAATTCCGATACCTTGCTGATGAAACTCGACGAATGGCTGGCCGAATCGAAAAGATCCGGAGAGTTTAAAAAAGCCTATCTTGATTATTTTGCCAACCAGAAGATCGTAACCAATATGAAAAGCGATTATGTTACCCTGAGGGGAGACCAATTATCCCCCTTTGACAAAGAGCTCAGGGAGCTAAGCCTGAAAATTCACTGGGACTGGCGACTGCTTGCTTCCCTGGTTTACGAGGAATCAAATTTCAGGGTGGGACAGGTTTCTTCTAAAAGCGCTTCCGGACTTATGCAGCTGATGCCCGAAACCGCTGTTAAAATGGGGATGGACAGTATTGCCACCCCGGTCCAGCAGCTTGCTGCCGGCGTTCGCTATCTCAGGCATCTTGACGAACAGCTGCCAGATGAGATTTCCAATCCAAAAGACCGCATCAAATTCATTCTTGCATCATATAATGTTGGCATAGGACGTGTCCTCCTGGCACGCGAAAAAGCGAAGAAGTTTGGCAAGGATCCTAACCGCTGGGACAGGAACGTTGAGTATTACCTGCTCAGGCGATCCAAAAAAGATCCTTATGCTAAAAATGATACGGTTGGAGACTATTCGGCCGATTATACCGACGAAGGGTTTGTTGACGATATCATCAACAGGTATTATCATTACAGGAATAATATACCGCAATGAAGCCATGTTCCATGAGCCATGAGCCATGAGTCATGAGATATTTCGTTACTCGATTATTGATTATTCAAATGGTCCTTCAGGAAAATCTCCGAGATTTCCTTTATTGATTGCTCAACGGGAATGAACTCAAAACCAATGGCTTTTCTAATCTTTTCGTTTGAATAAGTATACACCATGGTAGTGGTGGTGGCCATTTCTTTGGTGACCTCCGGCAGTCTCCTCATAATGAAACTGAGAACAGCCTCCACCCTCCAGGCAATCCCGGTCATAGAATTGGGAACGTTAATAGAAGGAGCCGTCTTGCCAAGATATTTTGCCATGTACTCAAATACCTGCTGGTAGGAACAATTTTCGGAAGAAACGATAAAGCGTTCCTTAGAAATATCACTTTCCATGAGCTGAATCATTGCCCTGGCTACATCCTTCACATCCACAAACCCGTTAATCCCCCGGGTATAGTATTTAAGTCCTTTCCAGACCAGTGAAAACAGCCCCGAATTGCCTCCTCCCCAGAAGCCCGGGCCAAGAATAACCGAGGGGTTAACTATATAGGCATTCAAACCTTCTTCCATCCCCCTCCAGATTTCGCGCTCGGCCCCATACTTACTCTGTCCGTAAACCGAATTCTTTTTTGAAGGCTGCCAGTATGTTGTTTCATCCGAAACACCGTCATTCACAGCCCTGCCAAGTACGGCTACGGAACTCACATAACAGAACTTCTTTATTTTCCTGGCAATGCAAAGATTTACGAGGTTTGCTGTTCCTTCAATATTGACTCTGAGCATGGCTTTGTGATCCCTGGGATAAAAGGAAACCACGGCACCTGCATGATATACATAATCAATACCTTCCAATGTATCGTCCATGTCCACGAAATCCATGATATCGGCATCCACCCATTCGATCTTCCCGAAAAGCTCATCCGCCTTATCAGAATAATATGAAAATATTTTTTTAACCATTTCAGTATTGCTGGTTTTACGCTTGATGGCGCGAACCGATTTTCCCGCGTTGACAAGGTTAAAAAGCAAATGGGACCCCAGGAGCCCGGTCCCTCCTGTAACTAAAACCATAAATGTTAGTTTTGTTTTGACTGCGGATTGCGTGAATCGCAATACCGGCCGCGAAAGTACGTCAAGATTTTGACTTCTGCCAAATAATACCGAGCTTTGCCTGTCATTTTAAATCCTTTTCTATGATCAAGAAACTCTTACTCCTTGTAATTCCCTGCCTGTTCCTGCTTGCCTCCTGTAACATGGGGACCAAAACCGCTGAATTAAAAAAAGCCGATACGGTTACGCTTGCAGTTAAATCTTTCATTGATTCAGCTGCAAAATACGTTGAGAAACCCATACGTATAGAAGGAACCGTTCTTCATACCTGCAAGCATGGAGGAAAGCGCATGTTCCTGGTCGACGGAACAGACAGCATCAGGGTTGAGGTTACCACCGGAGCCAACATTGCCAAATTCGACGAAAGTCTCATCGGCAGCCATGTTAAAGTACTCGGCATTCTGAAAGAAGAAAAGGTCGATGCCAAGTATCTCAACGAATGGGAAGCTGAAGTAAAAAAACCAGCCGAAAATCATGAGACAGGGATACATTCCGGGGCCAAAGGTCATGAAGACCAGGGAACCAAAGAAACCCTGGATAATATCAATTCTCTCCGCAACGACCTGAAGAAAAGCGGCAAGGACCATCTCTCCTTCTATTCCATTGAAGCCATCTCCTACACTGTTGTAAAGTAAGATGCAGCGCAAGACTCTAAGGCGGTGGAACAATGCCATTCACCGCGATCTCGGATATTTCTTTTTTGGGATGACCATCATCTATGCCTTATCGGGCATTATTCTTAACCATTTTAAATCGGGCGATTTTGTCCATCCCGACTACAGCAAGAAATTTGAGCAATTAACCATTGCGCTGCCGGCCAATGTCACAGCCGACAAAGCATTTGCAATAAAAGCGCTTGAACAGGTCCATGAGGAGAAGCATTACCGGAGTTTTGTTCCGGGAACTGGTTACATGCAGATTTTTTTTGACAATGGCAGCCTGTATGTCGATATGGTTACCGGTAAGGCTGAACTGGAAAAGAAAACCCCCAGGTATGTGCTGAAGGAATTCAACCTCCTTCATTATAACAGCATCAGGCATTGGTTTACCTGGTTCTCCGACGCCTATGCCATTGCCATGGTATTGCTTGCTGTCACCGGGCTTTTCATCCTGAGAGGGAAGAACGGCATTAAATGGAGAGGTGCAGCCCTGGCTCTTATCGGGATCATTATCCCGGCTTTAATTATTCTTTTTTATGCCTGATCATTTCTTCCTTGTGGGAAACCCTGCCCCGTTATAATTCTGGAAAAGCTGGGGCCGTGAAACAGGATCGGTATTGAAATAAATTTTCAGGAAAACCTTTTGTTTGTCCAGATTATCCTGGGCCACATCAACAGCCAGCTTTAACTGGTCTGCGCTTTGTTTCATGCCCGGATCGCCTGTAACAACCTGAGAAAGGGACTGTTTACAGGAATCCAAATAAGCATAACAGGTTTGAAGCATGCGTGCGATCTCAGGCTCCGGTTTTGATGGAGTGAATTGCATGTTCCAGTAATCGGCATACTGGTTGAACGCATAGATACAGTTATTATAATTTTCAACAGCATCATTGAACTGCCTCACATATTTATTTTTTTCACCAACAAGCTCGTTACGGCTGTTGTTTTCAACACATTGTTTTAAATATGATGACCAATCCGTTAGCATGCTATTTATTACAGCTGCAGCTTCAAGCCTGCGTAATGAGGCTTTGCATTGTTCTCCCTGAGAGAGTGCAGTGTAAACTCTGATGCTGTCGGCATACGAAAAAAATGCAGTTCCGGCTGCGGGAGTTGTTTTACCGCTGGTGAAATCAAGGTTGTCAACAGGATAATTTAAACATTCCCACATTGGGTCAAACGGCATGTGGTCTTTAATAAGGTCTTCCGGTTTAATCATAAAAAACTGTTCATTGAACTGCCTGATATAATTCCCTTTGTTTATGTAACCTCCTCCCCAGGTAGGGTCGAAACCATAATATGTGGTATCAAGGGTTGCCACGATCCAGGCATGGCTGATCGTATTGATATGGCCGTTTTGGCGTGTATACCCGTTGACCACAAAGGCTTTGATCCCGCAGGCGTCGCATAAAGCCCTGAACACCGAGGCATAGCCCTGGCAAATGGCGGTCTTTGTCTGCATCGTTCTATCAACCAGCTCATTGAATGGGGTTGCAGCATTCACTTTGCCCATGTTCGCAACATCATATTTGATCGACATGGCTGTCCAGGTATAAATTGCCCTCAGCCTTAAAGCGGGGTCTTTAAAGGTTTTTGAGAAATACCTTCCGAGTGAAGATACCGACAACTGGCAGGAATCCGGGGCATTCAATGCTATGACATCAGCGGCTTTAAGCTCATTGCCTGTCTGCGCCTGCGATGAGGCAAAGCACAGGATACATATTACACTTATCAGTTTTTTCATCAGAATGAATTATCTAATAAAAATAAACGATACAATCGTGATAAATATATGTTTACAGAAAATATTCCTCCTGAAATATTTTTCATTTCCATTGTTAAACTTTTATCAATTGTTCATATCTTAGCATAAACGATATTTTCAGTAAGCTTAACAAAAACCTGAATCTATGAAAAAGACATTGTTTATTATCGCGGTTTTACTGATGGCATTTTCGGTTATGGCACAGGAATCGCAAGTAATCAAGCCTCAGAAAAAAAGTAAACAAAAATTCTATATCGGGATCGGCCTGGGCGGAGGAATCAGCACCTCATCCTCTTTTGATTTGTTATATAAATATTCTGGAAGCGCCAGCAATGAGACGGTTACCGTTGTACCCGTGGGACTTGGCAGCGGATTTAACGGCTCCCTGGCGGTTGGGTATTGGTTCAACAAATATATTGGAGCGGAACTTGCAGTGTCGGAATTCCTGGGCTTGCCCACAAAGGGCGATTCTGTTGTTCATCTGATCGGTGCAAGCAGGGCAACAGTAAAAATAAGAGGGGATTTGCTCAGCATAATACCTTCTATTCTGATTTCAGCCGGATTAGAGAAAATAAATCCTTATGCCCGCTTCGGTTTTCTCATAGGGGCGTTGCCGAACCTCATTTCAAAGTATACTCAGGATAATTCAACAACCAACCCTCCCGACAATAAACAGATCTATAACAACTATTATGGCGGAGTCGCATTGGGTTACACTGCTGCAGGAGGTGTAAATTTCAAGTTAAACGATCTCATCCTGTTTTACGTCGAACTTCAGTTCTCGCATTCAACCTGGTCGCCAAACCACAGCCAGATTATAAAATATACGGTAAACGGCGAGGACAGGCTCTCAGAACTTACCACCTGGCAGAAGGACGCAGATTTTGTATCCCAAAAGAATGTCAACGGGACCATCGATATGACCCAGCCCCGGCAGGAGCTGCGCAAAACCATTCCCTTCAGTACAGCCAGTATCAATATCGGGATCAAATTCAAGCTGTAGTATTTCATCCCCGTTTTTATTGATTATACAAACCCCGGCCGGCTGTTTAGAAGCCCCGGGGTTTTTCTGTAAAAGGTTATCTGATTCACACCTACTGAAAAAATATTTGGTAAAAAACTTGACTTTGCCCTTAAAGATATCGTATCATTGCAGAATTATTTTAATATTATTTTAATATCATGGAAAAAGAAATGAAATCAATGGTGTCAGGTTACCTTAGCGTACTGATTATCATAATCCTTATTGCCGTAGCAATAATGTGTGTTGTAAATTCACAGGATAACGCCGTCATGGGGATCCTTGGCGGAGTGTTAATGATTCTTATCATCTTCATTGCAAAAGGGTTGATCGTAGTGAACCCGAATGAATCCTTTGTGATGATACTGTTCGGAGAATACAAAGGGACTGTTAAACAAAACGGGTTCTTCTTTGTAAATCCTTTTTATGTGAGAAAAAAGATAACTCTCAGGGCAAGGAACCTTAACAGGGAGCCAATCAAGGTCAACGACAAACTTGGTAATCCGATCATGATAGGAATTGTACTTGTTTGGCAGGTTAACGACACTTATAAAGCAGCTTTTGAAGTGGATGACTACGCTCATTTCGTCGACATCCAGAGTGAATCGGCCACCCGCAAACTGGCCGGTCATTATGCCTATGACAATTTTGACGACGAGCAGAAAGAGATTTCCCTGAGGGCGGGAGGTGAAGAAGTTCATGTTGCCCTTGAAATGGAACTTTCGGAACGTCTTGCCATGGCAGGCATAAAGGTTATGGAAGCCAGGATCTCATACCTTGCTTATTCATCTGAAATCGCCGGTGCAATGCTCCGCCGCCAGCAGGCTACAGCCGTGGTAGCTGCCAGGACAAAGATCGTGGAAGGCGCTGTAAGCATGGTTGAACTTGCCCTTAATGCACTGAGCAAGAAGGGGATCATTGAACTCGATGAAGATAAAAAAGCAGCCATGGTAAGTAACCTGATGGTTGTATTGTGCTCCGACAAAGACACAACACCGGTAGTTAATACAGGAACCCTTCATCAGTAGTATAATGCCTGAGAAAAAAACATTTGTTTTACGCCTGAATCCAGAGGTGTACAATTTGCTGGAGAAATGGGCGGCAGACGAATTTCGAAGCGTAAACGGCCAGCTTGAGTGGATCATTGAAAATGCTTTGAAGGATGCCAAACGGCATCCTTCAGGCCGTGCAAAAAATATCAGCAAATGAAAAAGATCATCGTATTGTTCATCGTATTGCTATTTGCGATCGTGACGAATGCCCAGGAAGTGACTGGTGACTGGGCAGGGTATTTAAGTGTGCAGGGAGTAAAGCTGAAAATAGTGTTTCACATCACCCGCATTGAGGGAAAACTCAGTTCAACCTTCGACAGTCCCGATCAGAATGCCATGGGACTCAAGATTGATGAGACCAGCCTTAACGGCAATGAATTATCGTTGAACGCAAAATCTTTTGGGATAACATACCAGGGGTCATACAATAAGGCTTCGGATTCTATCATTGGCTTCTGGGTCCAGGGAGGCGGGAAAATGCCTCTTTCGGTTGGCAGATCAAAATCCGGGACCCTTCAAAAGCAGGCAAATCCATATGAATCGGGTATCGTTCTTACAACAGGTTCAGGTGAAATCAATGGCACGTTAATGTTACCCGATAAAACCAGCGGAATTCCATTGGTTTTGATCATCGCAGGTTCAGGGCCAACCGACAGGGATGGTAATTCTCCCCCGGCCCTGAAAAATAAAAGCAATTGCTATAAATATCTGGCCGAAGACCTTAGAAAAAACGGTATTGCCACCCTTCGGTATGATAAACGGGGAATCGCAGGCAGCACAGCCACCGCTGCAAGGGAAAGCGATCTGAGGTTTGAAAATTATATCGCGGATGCAAAAGCCTGGATCGAACAGTTGCAGCAGGATAAACGTTTTTCAAAAATCATTGTTGCCGGGCATAGCGAAGGTTCCCTTATCGGGATGATAGCATGCAGGCAGTCAAACGCCTCTGCATTTATTTCAATTGCCGGGTCGGGACGACCTGCCGATGAAATTCTCAAAGAACAATTCGGCAGCTTGCCCCAGGAAACGAAAGATCAGATCTTTCCAATGCTGGAAAAACTGAAAAAAGGCGATACAATAGGAAAGGTCCCTGCCGGGTTGAATTCTTTTTTCCGCCCGGGTATTCAACCTTACCTGATCTCCTGGTTCAAATACGATCCGGCATCAGAAATCAATAAGTTAAAGATCCCTGTCCTTATAATCCAGGGAGATATGGATATCCAGGTCTCAATGGAGGATGCAAGGCTTCTGGAGAAAGCTGATCCGAAAGCAGAAATAAAAATAATCCATGGAATGAACCATGTATTGAAAGACACTGACACAAAAGACAAGATGGAGCAGATTGAGAAAGTTTACACTAATCCCGATCTGCCCTTAAACAAAGCATTTGAAGATGAAATGGTTAAATTTATCAAAGAGGTCAGATAAGCTGATCGCAGGTATGTCTTTTTCCTGGCCAGAAATGACGCCCCAGGACTGGCTGATGGAGATCATTTCGCTGGCAGGGATTGTTACAATGCTTTGTTATATCATCTACCATTACCCAAAACTCCCGGCTTCGGTTCCTGACCATTTTGATTTCCAGGGAAATCCCGAAACGTTTGCCGACCGGAATCAGGTATGGATGATGCCGGGAATTTCAATCTTTCTGTATTTCATGCTTCCGGCCGTGATGCGTTTAAGAATGTCAACCGCTTCTTCCAGGTTTTTACGCAGAGTGAAGACCCAGCGGCAGTTTAATGGGAGGGTGAGACTTCTCAGGTTTCAGAAGATGATTTTTATCTGGGGATTATTATATATTTCCGTTTCATTGGTTCAATTTTCTCTTCATTCAGGAAATGGTTTAGGCCAGTGGTTCTTACCCGTATTTCTTAGCCTTCTTATTATTCCGTCAGTCTCCTATCTTCTCTTTTTAAAACAAAACGGTTAAAGGGGGTCTGCGCCTGTACTTTTATAAACCCGCAATCTTCGCTTCATCAGCTTCATCATGGTCGTTATTTGATCAGGTTCCTTATTTTCCTGGTTCGCTCGTGATTGCTTTGCAATTCTTACCTTTGCCCTAAAATCTGTCAGAATGAATTTTATTGAAGAACTGAAGTGGAGGGGCATGATCCATGATATGACCCCTGGCACTGAAGAGGAACTTGCAAAAGCAATGACTTCAGCATATATCGGCTACGATCCCACTTCCGATTCTCTGCATATCGGCAACCTCGCATCCATCATGATGCTGGTCCACTTTCAGAAAGCCGGGCATAAGCCTTTTGCACTGGTTGGAGGGGCTACCGGGATGATAGGCGACCCTTCGGGGAAATCCGAAGAAAGAAACCTCCTCGACGAGACTGTTCTTCGGTATAATCAGGATTGCATTCAGAAACAGCTTGAAAAATTTCTCGACTTCAAAGCAGGACCCAACTCAGCCGAGATGGTCAACAATTACGACTGGACAAAAGATTTTTCATTTCTGCATTTTTTACGTGATGTGGGCAAGCATATTACAGTTAACTACATGATTGCCAAGGATTCAGTGAAAAATCGCATGAACTCAGGTTCGGGTATCTCCTTTACCGAATTCAGTTACCAGTTGGTTCAGGGCTTTGACTTTTGCTGGCTATTCGAACATAAAAATGTAAAACTCCAGATGGGTGGCTCCGACCAATGGGGAAATATCATTACCGGTACCGAACTTATCCGGCGTAAACTGGGAGGTGAGGCTTATGCCCTCACCTGTCCGCTGATCACAAAAGCCGACGGAGGCAAATTCGGGAAGACCGAAAGCGGGAATGTATGGCTGGACCCGAAAAAAACAAGTCCCTATAAATTCTACCAGTTCTGGCTCAATACTTCCGATGAGGATGCAGCCCAGTATATTAAAAAATTCACCCTGTTCAGCAGGGAAGAGGTGGAGGCCCTTATCACCGAACACCAGCAGGCGCCTCATATAAGGATGCTTCAGAAAGCCCTGGCAAAAGACATTACCATCAGGGTGCATTCAGTGGACGATTACAATGCTGCGGTTGAAGCAAGCGAAATCCTCTTCGGAAAAGGCACAAACGATTCCCTTAAAAAACTTTCCGAAGAAACCTTATTATCAGTATTTGAGGGAGTCCCCCAATGTGAGATTGCGGGTTCAGATTTGATTTCAGGAATTGGTATCATTGATTTCCTGTCTCATAAAACCGGCATATTTTCTTCCAACGGCGAGGCCAGGAGGATGCTGAAAGAAGGAGGTGTGCAGATCAACAAACAGAAAGCAGCAGAAGATCTGAAGGTCAACAATACTTTTCTTCTGAATAAAAAGTATATCCTTGTCCAGAAAGGCAAAAAAAATTACTACCTGGTAATAGCCAGACAAAATTAACTCTTACCATGAAAACAAATTTACAGTATCATTCACTTCCGTTGATCAAACGGGTTCTGTTCTTCTTTGTGATAATCGGCATGGTTCTTCCCATTAGTTTACAGGCACAATGGAACACCAATACTTCTGTAAATATCCAGATATCAGGTCTGCCGGCTGCCGATCTCCAATCAGCCCCGACCTCCGACGGAAAAACGTGGATTGCATTTTATGTTCAGAACGGAGGCAATTACGATATGAGGGCCCAGTTGATCGATGCTAATGGGTACAAACTCCTTGGACCCGACGGAATGCTTGTGAGCAACCAGCCTTCCGGTTCCGCCACCTATGTTTTCAACATATGTGTCGACGCATCAAATAACCTTATAATCGGAGACCAGGACGAAAGATCCGGGTCGCTGCAGTCGGTACTCTATAAAATATCAGAGGCAGGTAACCAATTATGGGGAGCAAATGGTATAGTCCTGGGCGGAGGTCTTGCCCCTTATCCTGCAGCCCTAAGCAACGGGGAAATTGTGGTAGCCTGGAATGGTGACGCCGGAAATACTTTGAACCTTCAAAAAATTACAATAGGCGGAACCCCGGCCTGGGGAACCCCCATCCAGGTTAAGGTCGGGTCAAGCACAACCACCCGCGGACAGATCGTTGCAAATACAGCAGGAAAATTCACCATGGTATACCAGGTGGGTGGTATGTATTCTACCCTGTATGCGCAGATGTTTGATAATAATGGGATTGCTATGTACGCCCCTCTGCAGATCTGTAACCAGACAACAGCGGCATACAGGTATTATTCCATTGTTGCTGAATCGGACATAACATATTACGGTTACTACAGCTCAACCGGCAATCGTTTTAATTCATTTCTACAGAGAATAAATCCGGATGGTACGATTCCCTGGGGCATGAATGGTTCAGCATTTAATACATCAGTCGGACCGTATGATAATTACCAGACAACGACTTTTATCAATACGAAGGCGGGTTCAGATTATGTATGGTCTGTTTGTACATTTTGTGATTATAATCAGACCATTTATGGTGTTTATAC
>JAPLDN010000168.1 GCA_026391755.1 Bacteroidota bacterium | reverse complement strand
ATCCGACGCTCTAACCATCTGAGCTACCCCGCCATTTTTAAGGGTGCAAAGGTATTAAATTCAGGTAAAACCCCAAAGAAAATTTTAAGCTATCCAGATTGTTTTGATGTTCACAAACTCTTTTATACCGTAAGAAGCTAGTTCCCTGCCGTACCCCGATTTTTTTATCCCCCCGAAAGGAAGACGGGAATCCGATTTAACCATACCGTTCACGAACATGGCCCCGGTTTCCACTGCCTTGGCGATACGTTCTCCTTTCTCAGGGTCGGCGGTCCATACAGCTCCGGCGAGCCCGAACCTGGTGTCATTTGCGATCCTGACCGCTTCTTCTTCGGTCAGGAAAGGGATAATGGCGAAAACAGGGCCGAAAGTCTCTTCACGGTAAACCGGCATATCGGGGGTGACATCGGTGAGGATGGCAGGCTTATAGTAGAAGCCCTGATGAGCGGGCCTGCTACCGCCCCAAAGCAGCCTGGCTCCCTTTGCTACCGATCGTTTTACCTGGCTTTCAATATCGTCCACCAGATCGGGACGGGCCATGGGAGCCACCTGTGTGGAGGGATCCAGTGGATCTCCCATCCTGAGTTCACTTACTGTCCCGACGAGCTTCTTTGTGAATTCATCCAGGACCTTCTCTGATACGATGAAACGTTTGGCGGAAATGCAGGTTTGCCCCTGGTTGATCATGCGGGACGAAACAGCGGTAGCGACAGCTTTTTCAAGATCGGCGTCTTCAAAAACGATGAACGGATCGCTTCCACCCAGTTCAAGCACGGTTTTTTTTAGATTACGACCCGCGGCGGATGCCACCTTGCTTCCTGCATCCTCGCTCCCTGTGAGGGTTGCAGCTTTGACCAGCGGATTGTTGATGACAGCTTCCACTGCGGAAGCAGGGATCATCAGTGTGCGGAATATATTTTCGGGGAACCCTGCTTTTATAAATAATTCTTCAATAGCAAGGGCACATCCGGGCACATTTGAGGCATGTTTTAGTACTGCAGCATTCCCTGCCATCAGTGATGGGGCTGCAAAGCGGAATACCTGCCAGAAAGGGAAGTTCCAGGGCATGACAGCCAGAACCACACCGATAGGCTGAAAGCAAACAAGACTCCGTCCTGCATCCGAAACAATGACTTCATCACCCAGCATCTTTTCGGCATTGGCTGCATAATATTCACATACCCCTGCGCACTTTTCAATCTCGGCAAATGACTCCCTCAGGAGTTTTCCCATCTCGGAGGTCATCAGCCTTGAAAGCCGGTCTTTGTCGGAACGGATAACTTGTGCTATCCGCAGAAACAGACCCGCCCTGTATGAAAAGGATTGTTCCTTCCAGGATTTCCAGCTTTCATGAACCCTGTTAATAATCGCGGCGCACTCTTCCTGAGAATGTTCCCTGTAATCTGCAAGGACTTCTCCGTTTACGGGATTAATGCTTTTCATCGGAATTAATTTTACTTTTAAGATATGCCCCTGTATAAGATTCCTTGCAAGCGGCAAGCCCTTCAGGGGTCCCCTCATAAACGATATATCCGCCTGGGTCTCCGCCTTCTTTTCCTAGATCGATCACCCAGTCGGCAAATTTGACAACTTCCTGGTTGTGTTCAATCACAAGTACCGAATGCCCTTGCTGTATCAGGGATTCAAACGATATCAGCAGCTTGTGGATGTCGTGAAAGTGAAGACCTGTTGTGGGTTCGTCAAAAATAAAGAGGGTCGGCTTTTCGTTGGTACCCTTTGACAGGAAGAACGCCAGTTTAATGCGCTGAGCCTCTCCCCCCGATAAAGTCGAAGACGACTGCCCGAGATGAAGGTACCCCAGCCCGACATCCTGAAGGGACTTCAGCCTGGAAGCGATGCGCTTTTCACCTGCATGTTTGCTCTCCTGGCCAAAGAAATCGATGGCTTCATCCACAGTCATATTAAGGATGTCGACAATATTTTTTTCCCTCAGTTTAACATCCAGCACCTCTTCCCTGAACCGCTTCCCCTTGCAGCTTTCACAGGGCAGATAGATATCGGCCATGAATTGCATTTCAATCTTAACAACCCCTTCTCCCTCGCATTCCTCGCATCTTCCGCCTTCAATATTAAATGAGAAATAACCCGGTTTATACCCCCTTGCTTTTGCAAGAGGCAGGTCGGCAAACAAACTCCGGATGTCATCGAAAGCTTTTATATACGTGGCCGGATTAGAACGTGAGGAACGTCCAATGGGATTCTGGTCTACAAGTTCAACAGCACCGATCCGGTTGATGTCGCCATCGAGCCTGTCGAATTTCCCGGTCTTCTCCCCGTATCCTCCAAAGATTTTCTTAAGGCTGGGGTAAAGCACCCGTTTGACCAGGGATGTTTTACCGCTTCCGCTCACTCCTGTGATCGCGGTGATCACATGGAGAGGGATCCGTACATCAATGTTTTTAAGGTTGTTTTCACGGGCACCTTTGACCAGGATGTATTCTTTCCACTTTCTTCTTCCAAGAGGCACTTCGATATGCAGATCCTTGCTCAGGTAACGGCCTGTAAGGCTTTTTTTATCCCTCAAAAGCGACAAGAAATTTCCCTGGAAAACAAGCTCGCCTCCGTTCCTTCCTGCGAGGGGGCCTATGTCGATGATCTCATCGGCACTCCTTATGATCTCTTCGTCATGCTCGACAACGATTACTGTATTACCCAGATCCCTCAGCCTAAAAAGTACTTTTATAAGCCTTTGGGTATCCCTGGGATGCAGCCCTATGCTGGGTTCGTCAAGGATATACATTGAACCGACCAGGCTGCTGCCAAGGGCTGTCGACAGGTTTATTCTCTGGGATTCGCCCCCCGAGAGAGAAGAAGAAAGACGGTTCAGGGTGAGGTATCCCAGTCCGACGTCGTTTAATACCTCCAGGCGATTATTTATTTCAATCAGGAGGCGGTTGGAGATGGTTTTTTCATGTTCATCCAGGCTGAGCATGCCGAAGAACTTTGTAAGACCGGTAACCGGCATCAAAACCAGGTCGAGGACCGATTTCCCGTTGATCATTACATATGCGGCGTCTTTTCTTAGCCTGGTTCCCCTGCAGTCGGGACAAACAGTTTTGCCACGGTACCTCGACATCATCACACGGTACTGGACTTTGTAGTTCTGGCTTTCGATGAACCCAAAGAATTCCCTGAGGCCGTGGAAATATTCAGTCCCGCGCCATAGCAAGGCCTTTTGATCCACTGTAAGTTCATGAAAGGGTTTATGAACAGGGAAGTCGAATTTGTATGCATTCATTACAAGTTCGTTCTTCCATTCGCTCATTTTCTCACCCCTCCAGCAGGCGATAGCTTCCTGGAAGACCGAAAGATTTTTATTCGGTACAACAAGGTCTTCGTCAATGCCGATTATACTCCCGAACCCTTCGCATGTTTTACAGGCGCCATAGGGATTGTTGAAGCTGAAAAGATTAACCGATGGTTCTTCGAACACTATGCCGTCAGCTTCAAACTTGTTTGAAAATGAACGCTTTGCATTCGATTCATTTATCCATTCAAGGTCACAGTAACCATGGCTTTCAAAATATGCGGTTTGCACCGAATCGGCCAGGCGCCCCGCCAGGTCCTGGTCCTCATGCTTAACAATAATGCGATCAATAAGGACCGACAAAGAAGAAAAGGCCTTCATGCTCATTTCCATCGCATCTTCAATCCTGATAATTTCACCATCTATCAGGACCCTTGTAAATCCCTGCTGAAGAAGGACATTGCATTTGGATTTAAAGTCGCCATTTACGTGACTAACAGAAACAGGGGCGTATATGCTGACTTTTGTTTGTCCGGGAAGGGATAAGATGAAATCCACCACATCCGAAATCGTGTCTCTCCTTACCATTTCACCCGAAAGCGGTGAATAAGTGATCCCGATCCGGGCAAAAAGCAACTTTATATATTCATAGATCTCTGTGGAGGTGCCTACAGTGGATCTTGGATTAAGGGTACTCACTTTTTGCTCAATGGCAATGGCAGGGGCTATACCTTTGATATAATCCACATCGGGTTTGGTCATCCTGCCAAGGAACTGTCTTGCATATGCGCTGAGGCTTTCGACATACCTCCTCTGCCCGTCAGCATACAAAGTATCAAAAGCCAGGGAGGATTTTCCTGAGCCGGAGAGCCCGGTGATCACAACAAGTTTATTCCTTGGGATTGCAAGACTGATATTCTTGAGATTGTTAACCCTGGCGCCTTTTATTATAATGTAGTCCTTGGGATCGAGTTCATCGGGGTTAAATTTTTTCATCTCTACAGTTCAACGGGTGTGCAAAATTATGAATAAAACTTGCTTTTTTAATTTTTTGCTTATATTTGCGAAACCTTTCGGGGTAAAAAACGTATCCAATTATAAACCAGCACCACAAAAAGGGTGCACAACCATAGGAGGGACTCTATCGGCCACACGTCTACGCTTTGAAACTTAAACCGTAGCGACATGATTTCACAAATCAGTGACCATGAGTTGATTAATGCTTACATAGCAGGTCAGCAGTCTTCCCTCGAAAAACTAATCCACCGTCATAAAAGCAGAGTATTTGCTTATATCCTTATGGTAGTTAAGGATAAGGAACTTGCCGAGGACCTGTTCCAGGATACCTTTATTAAGGTGATCAATACCATCCGGTCGGGGCAGTATAAGGAAGAAGGTAAATTTATTCAATGGGTCATGCGCATAGCCCATAACCTGATAATAGACCATTTCAGGAAATCAAACCGCCTCCCTCTCATTGAAAATAATAATGATTACGATATCTTTGAGAAGGTTCGTATCCCTGTTGAATCGGTTGAAGAGATGCTTATCACAGAACAGATCCACAAGGATGTAAAAAAGCTTATCGAATATCTTCCAAAGGAGCAAAAAGAAGTTCTTGTACTGAGGCATTATTCGGATATGAGTTTCAAGGATATTGCGGAACTCACCAATGTCAGTATCAACACGGCTCTTGGACGTATGCGCTATGCCCTGATCAACCTCCGCAAGCTGGTGAAGGAGAACGACGTCATTCTTTCGGTATAATTCGCAAATATTTTTTCCCACTTATAAAATAAGCCACCGGGCATCTCCGTTTAATAGACATGAACGTCATTAAAAATCAACGTTATGCCTATGAAGAGACACGCTACGCTTTTTTCTTTGAATTCCAGCAATCCAAAGGAGGACGGTTTTTCCTCAGAATCCAGGATAAACCACAAGAAAGTTTCTCCCAGTGATTCGGTGATCCGGAATATCCTGAACTACTCTCAGGCACTAGCAATACTAAAAACAAAAGACTCGGGAACCATACGACTGGTGATGAACTAAATAAAAAAGGCCGCTCAACGAGACGGCCTTTTTTATTGAATATTTTAAGGATTTACATCCTTTCTTCCTTGATACGGGCTTTCTTACCCCTGAGTTCCCTCATGTAGAAAATCCTTGCCCTGCGAACCACTCCGCGCTTGTTTACATCGATCTTGTCAATGAAAGGGGAGGAGAGCGGGAAAATTCTTTCAACGCCTATATTTCCGGAGATCTTGCGTACCGTGAAAGTGGCATTAATACCTTTACCGGAACGCTGTAAAACAACTCCCTGGTAATTCTGAATACGTTCTTTGTTACCTTCCTTGATTTTATAGTGAATGGTAATGGTATCACCGGCTTTAAACCTGGGATATTCCTTCTTCTCAATTACTGTATCCTCTACAAATTTAATGATCTCAGCTCTATTCATGACGTCGATAAAATTAATGGGGTTCTGTACAAAAAGTTTGCAAATATAGGACTTTTTTTTGATTTGCAAATGAAATCCTTCCCGTTTTTCTTTCCCCGGTTCACAGTTCACGATTCACGATTCACAATTCACGATTCCCTGTTCACGGTTCACGATTCACGATTCCCTGTTCACGATTCACGATTCCCGGTTCACGGTTCAGGTTTCCTCAAGCAATCCCGGCCGTCGTTTTTTTGTCCGTTCAATGCTCTGTTCATGCCTCCATTTTACAATTTCTTTATCATTTCCCGACAGCAGCACAGCAGGAACTTTCCATCCCCGGAAATCTGAAGGACGGGTGTAGACCGGTGGTGAGAGAAGGTTATCCTGGAATGAATCGGAGAGAGCAGAGGTTTCATCATTCAGTACACCGGGAAGTAATCGTACTACAGCATCCGACAGCACGGCCGCTGCAAGTTCTCCACCCGAGAGAACATAGTCCCCGATCGAGATTTCAAGTGTAATAAAATGTTCCCTGATCCTTTCGTCAATGCCTTTATAATGTCCGCATAAGATAAGGAGGTTCTTATTAAGGGAAAGCCTGTTGGCCATTTTCTGATCAAGCAGGCAGCCATCGGGACTGAGATAAATCACTTCATCGTAAACCGTTTTAGAGCTTAGATCTTCAATGCATAGTGCAATAGGCTCGATCATCATGACCATGCCTGCGGTTCCTCCGAAAGGATAATCGTCAACAGTTTTATGCTTGTTTGCCGACCAGTCACGGATATTGAACAGGTTAATTTCAGCAAGACCCTTCTCCTTAGCCCTTTTAATGATAGAATGGGAGAACGGGCCGTCAAACATTTCAGGAAACAATGTCAGGATATCGATCTTCATACTCAGATGGTCAGTTTTAATCCGTCGTACGCTAACCGTATAAAGTCAGGAAGCTTGCTGTTGACGTCATCATGCAGGCCGACAAAATGGCTCAGGTGCGTCAGGTAAGCAGCTTCGGGCTGAAGTCTGGTAAGTAAAGTTACGGCTTCTCCCACCGAAAAATGGGAAACATGCTTGGAGTTTCTCAGGGCATTTAAAACAATCACCCTGGAACCTTTTATTTTTTCAATTTCTTTTTCCGAAATAAAGGATGCATCAGTAATATACGTAAAATCGCCAATACGGTACCCGGTTACAGGAAGCTTGTCATGCAGGACTTTTACGGGAATGAAACCTGTATCCCTGATAGTGAACGGAGCGTCAT
>JAPLDN010000009.1 GCA_026391755.1 Bacteroidota bacterium | reverse complement strand
TATAATTTGTTCTTGTTTTGGTATTGCTTCCGGCAGAATTAGTTGCCGTCAATGTAACAGTGTAAGCACCTGCAGTGGAATAGGTATGACTTGGGTTTTGTATCGTAGAGGTTCCTCCATCACCAAAGGTCCAGCTCCAGCTGGTCGGTGAGTTAGTTGACAAATCGGTAAAAGAGACAGACTGACCGACATTTATTGTAGTAGGTGTTCCCGAGAAATCTGCTACAGGAGTTAAAACAATTACGTTAACAGTAATATAGTTGATTCTTGTTTTGGTATTACTTCCTCCTGCATTCGATGCCGTAAGAGCAACGGTGTAATAACCTGCGGTGGTATAAATATGGCTTGGATTTTTGGTTGAAGAGGTCCCGCCATCACCAAAGGTCCAGCTCCAGCTGGTCGGAGTGTTAACTGACAAATCAGTAAATGCAACAGACTGCCCGACATTGATCGTCGTAGGGGTCCCTGAAAAATCAGCCACAGGGGCTAAAACATTTACGGTGATGTAGTTGGTTTTTGATTTGTAACCACTTCCTCCGGCATTCGTGGCAGTGAGAGCGACGGTGTAAGAACCTCCGGTGGTATAAGTATGACTTGGATTTTTGGTTGTAGAGGTCCCTCCATCACCAAAGGTCCAGCTCCAGCTGGTAGGGGTGTTTGTTGAGAGATCAGTGAATGCGACAGACTGCCCTACATTGATCGTCGTAGGGGTCCCTGAAAAATCAGCCACAGGGGCTAAAACATTTACGGTGATATAGTTTGTTCTTGTTTTGGTGTTGCTTCCTGCAGCATTAGTAGCGGTCAAAGCAACGGTATAAGTTCCAGCAGTGTTATAAGTATGGCTTGGGTTTTTTGTAGTAGAGGTCCCTCCATCACCAAAGGTCCAACCCCAACTGGTGGGTGTATTGGTTGAGAGATCAGTGAACGCAACAGACTGACCGACATTGATCGTCGTAGGGGTTCCCGAAAAATCAGCAACAGGCGTAACAGGTGACGCCCCTGCACCAACTGTCAGATCGTAAAATCCCCTTCCCCCATCAGCAGATATTACTTTAATATAATATGTTCCTGTTGCAGGCAAGAGCATACTTATGACTTCCTGGTCAGTTGTGGATGTGCTTTGGTTTATGAGAGATTGAGCAGAATTGTACAGATATAAATCAAAGTCACCTGCAACGTTAAAAAAATTATTGACAGTAATGGTATAATTTAAAAATCCTGCGGAAGCGGTAAACTTATAATAATCCAGATTATTGGCCTGAATTAATTGAGAAAGTGAAATACTCCCGGTTCCTAAATTTGATGCAGCTGAAAATGTATTATTTGGTTCATAACTATCATCTGGGAAGACCGTTGCGTTATAACTGGTGGTTTTAAGTGTATAGAGTACATGTGTTGGTGTATCCATAATGTCAGCCTCTGCAAATATTTTCTGAGAGGATGTGGCGCTTATTGTGCCTGTCGTAAAATCAATTTGATCATATAAAACTGTTGGCAGTGGATAAAATGCATAAACCTGAGTCTTTTGGTAAATCAGAGTATTTGATAATAAGTCATCTTCATAAACCCTAAATACTACTTGCCATAGGGTTGCATTAATATCAGATGTTGTTAAATTTAATGACGTTCGTACTTTTCCTAAATCAACAATGCTGGTTGGCACTTTGAATGTTAGGGTATATGGACTATGTGATGCCGTTTGTGCTGTTCCCCAGGCGGGATAACTTGCAAATACAGAATTGCATAACCCCAAAAATAAAAATGCTGAAATTAGAAAATGAAAAATTGAAATGCTTATCCTTTTTTTGTTTACACCACCGATTTTTTTCATATGAATTGCTGTTTTTAATAGTTGAAAGAATCCAAAGGAATAAAGGTCAAAGAAAATCCTTAAATTATAATCAGAATATCGAATCACTGTAGAAGAGGTGCCTTTTATTGTAGGAGATACATTATTATTCAATTTAAGAGAAGTATTCAAATGGATAATCAAAAAAACTATATTTGTCATACAGAACTACATACTCGAACAAATGACCATTTGGAAGGCATTGACAAGGTTTCTAATCCATCCTGTTTTTATTTCATTGGCCGTAACAATATTTATAATCGTTTTGTTTATCCCCATTCCCGGGAAATATATTCTCCTGATTGAAGATAAAGCACTTCATGACCAGACGGCATCAATTGTATATAGTGATCTTGATGGTAATGG
>JAPLDN010000148.1 GCA_026391755.1 Bacteroidota bacterium | reverse complement strand
CGGCCGCCATTAAAAGAACATCGGCATACCTTATCAGCCTGCGGTGATGGCCCCATTGGGTTTGTGTATTATCACCGGGTACCCATACTTTGCGGTTGTAACACTGGACTTCGATGATATTGCCTGCAGAATCTTTTGTTACTGCTGGTGTTGATCCATCCCCTAAAATAATGATACCATCAATAGTGTCTTTAAGATTTATCACAGTGCCTTTAAGGCGGGGATCTCCGTTTTCAAAAGAATTTGTGAGGGAAGGAGTAGGGCGGTTAAAACCCCATCCGCGGTTAGGTGTTCCTCTCACTCCCTGGGTGTTTGCATACTGGTCGCCGCCTGTTTCCGTTCCTTCAAACTGCAGGGCACCAACCTCAAACACTGATTCCTTTCCGTTATTCCCGTTAACGCCGTTGGCATCGATGAAATTTGCCTCAAGCTGATACTGGTTGGAGGCGATGACCTTCAAAGCATATTCTTCGGCTTTTACATAATTCTTCATGAAAAGGTAAACCCTGGCCAGTAAAGCCTGCGCTGCTCCCTTTGTTGCCCTTCCCATGTCGGAGCCTGTGTAAGCGTTTCGTAATGGCAGGTGACTTTCGGCAAACTCCAGGTCGGTGAGGACCAGATTAAAAGTTTCTGCTTCCGTCGATCTCCCGAGTTTAAGAGGAGGGGTAGTGGTAGTAACTATAGGTACGCCTCCCCAGGCGCGAACCATGTCGAAATAAAATAAGCCCCTAAGGAAATGGGCCTCGGCCAGGTACCTGGTTTGCACAGCAGTGTCCATTGCAATCAGCGGAACTTTCTCGAGCACAACATTTGCGCGTTTAATTCCGACATACATTTCGTTCCACCACCTGTCGAGGCCATCCTGCGTGGTTGTTATCTTGAACGTATCATAAGGGCCTACAGTGGCAACCTGGTCTGAAGGATTGCTTCCTTTTCGTGCATCATCCGACATTATATCAAGTATAGGATACCCTCCCGAATGATAATACCATTCCCGCGTTGTCGTGTAAATTGCATTGGTTGCAAGCAATGCATCCGAAGCAGAAACCGGGAATGATTCCTGGGTCATAGTTCCCTGGGGGTCTTTCTGCAGAAATTTCTTGCATCCGGGGGTGATAAACAGGCCCGAAATGAAAAGAAAGAAGACAATTGTTTTTATCGTGGGTTTCATAATCTTTACATTGTAATGTTTATACCAAATGCATACAAAGCAGTTACGGGATATCCGCCGTAATCAATTCCATTCGAAAGCACATCATTGCTTCCGATTTCAGGAGAATAACCTGTGAATTTTGTCAATGTGTAAAGGTTGTCCACTTTTAAGTAGAAACGCAGCTTTTGCATATAAATTTTACTGCTGAGTTTCTGGGGAAGAGTATACCCAAGGATGACATTTCGTATCCTTATGAATGAGCCGTCCTGGATAAAGCGGTCGGATGGTATGTAATTATAACCGCCGTAGGAGGCGCGTGGTTCCTTAGTGCTGGTGCCGGGTCCGTACCAGGCGCCGAGCACACTGGCTTCAAAGTTATAAGGATCAGGCCTTACAGCATCTTTGCCATTGAATATTTTATTGCCTGTCTGCCCCTGGATGTTAACCGAGAAATCAAAACCCTTGAATTCCAGGTCAAAATTAAATCCAAAAATGAATTTTGGGATAGGTGACCCTATATATGTGCGGTCCTTCCCGTTGATAACGCCATCATGGTTTACGTCAACAAACCTGAGATCGCCGACGCCTGCCTGCGGATCATGAGGATAGGCGTTAAGTTCTGCCTGCGACTGGAAAACTCCGTCGGTCTGGTAACCGTAAAACGCCCCGATCGGCAGGCCGACTTTGCTTTGAGTCACAGCAACGCCATTTGCAAGGTAGCCTCCCATTAAAACAGAATCCACTCCGCTGTTACCACCGATTTTTAATACCTCGTTATGAATTGTCGTTCCGAGGAAACTAACTCCATATTTCAGTTGGCCGGCCTTATCCTTCCAGCCTACGTTGAATTCGAAACCTCTGTTAAGCACGGAAGCTGCATTAAACCTGACTTTCTGGCCCGGGCCATTGCCAAAATACCCCGGTGTTGACAACTCAACGAGGATATCGTTTGTTGTTTTGTTGTAAAAGTCAAATTCCCCTGTCAGTCGATTATTGAAAAAGCCTGTTTCGAGACCTGCGTCGAACTGTGACGATACTTCCCATTTAAGGTCAGGGTTTCCGCCTACCCCGTATGATGCTGCCGGATATGCTGTGGCATTTGTACCAAAGACCGCAACCATGCTGTTGTCGACTCTTGAATAACGGTCATAATACTGAATCTTGTCATTACCGATCTGTCCCCAGCTTCCACGAATTTTAAGATTGGAAATGAAGCTGGCTTTCTGCATGAATTTTTCCTGGGAGATATTCCATCCTGCAGCAACGGAGGGAAAGTTTGACCAGCGGTTCTGCTCGCTGAATTTGGAAGATCCGTCCCTTCTGAAAGTTAAAGTAGCAATATACCGCTTGTCATAAGTGTAATTCACACGTCCCAGTAATGAGACCATGGAATAATAAGCAGAAGGATCAACACCATTTCCTATAGAATTTATCGTATTTACATTGTTGGAAGGGTCGTAAACATAGGCTGGGTTTATGTACCAGAAATTAGGGCTGTCGCGGATGATATTCCTTCCATAAAGGTTGACCCCCTCAGAAGTAGTATTCTGCATGGTATAGCCAACGACAACATTAACTGAATGCTTTTTGAAATCATGAAAATAAGTGAGTGTGTTTTCCCAGAGCCATGTAATATTATCACTCCAGTCTTTTGAGAGTCCGCTCATGAGGTTCTGCTGCTGGGAAGGAGAACCATTGGGTTCATACACTGTGAATTTTGGCGTAAAACTCTCCCCTTTATAATAGCCTCCGTCAACTCCAAAGCTTGATTTCAGCACGAAGGATTTCAGGAAGGTGATCTCGGCAAACATATTTCCGATTCCCCTGACTCCTTTGCGGTAGTTATTTGAGTAAGCCAGGTTTGCTAAAGGGTTTCCAACGCCGTCAATGGCTGCAAAACTTCCATCGGCATAATACGGTTCTATAGTTGGAATTGCACGGTAAGCCTGGTAAGTTACATCGGGTGCGATTTGCTGGGAGAATGGGGTAAGTGTAATATTGGTTCCGAATTTCAGGAATGATGTAAGATTAAAGGTATTGTTAAATTTCACCGTGAAACGCTGATAATTCGATTTATCAATGATGCCATCCTGATTATAATATCCCAATCCTAAATAATATTGAACGTTTTTGGATGAACCGGATGCGGATACCTGAAAATTATATACGGGAGCAACATGAAAGATCAGTTTCTGCCAATCGGTATTCGCCACTGCATCCACATTATTATATGAGCCCGGTTTGATCTGATTCGCGACGACAGCAAAATCACGTCCGCTTAGCAGCTTAATATCCTTTACAACACTCTGCATTCCATACTCCCCTGTGACACTAAAGGTTGTTTTACCTTCGACAGCAGATCCGCTTTTTGTTGTGACCATGATCACCCCGTTGGCTCCACGGGATCCGTAAATAGCTGTGGCGGAAGCGTCTTTAAGAACTTCCATGGATTTTATATCGGCCGAATTAAGAAATGAGATATCGTCGAGGATCACCCCGTCAACAACATATATAGGGGATGAATTATTGAAGGTTCCAATACCCCTGATCCTTACAACAGGTACTTCTCCGGGTGTCCCTGACGTACTCAAAACCTGGACCCCTGAAACTTTTCCCTGCAGACTTTGTACCGGGTCAATAGCGGTAATCTTCATGATATCATCTGACTTGACTGTGCCGACGGAACCTGTAAGGTCGCTTTTCCGCATGGTCCCGTAACCAACAACCACAACTTCCTGCAAGGAAATCTTCGAGGGCTCCAGCACTACATCAATGGTCTTTTCCGTATTAACCTCCACCTCCTGGGGAGTATATCCCACAAATGAAAATATCAATACAGCTTTGCCTACCTTTACCTGGATGGTGTATTTGCCGTCAATATCAGTAACGGTTCCTGTGGGGCTGTCTTTTACCCTCACGGTGGTTCCCGGGAGGGTTTCCCTGGTGTCAGAAGTTCTGACAGTCCCTGTTACAGTTCTGACCTGGGAAAAGGCGGAAGTCGCAATGAGCACCAGCAAAAAAGATGCAATCATTAGCTGTTTTTGGATCGCTTTGAAAAAGGGCGTAAATGATTTAATCATAAGCAGTTACTTGAATTGTTAATACTAAGGAAACGAAAGAACTGTTGATAAGCCACTTTTAATCAAATAGTTAGCCTGAATGATAATTTATTCAGCCAATATACAAAGGACTTAAGCAAAATGTTCATTCTGT
>JAPLDN010000077.1 GCA_026391755.1 Bacteroidota bacterium | reverse complement strand
TCACTGAGGTCAGTAAGTTCATGCAGGCAGGCTATGTCATGAGCTGGCGGCAGTTCTGATTTACCCATCAAAATCATGTCTGAAGAGAAACCGAGATATAATCTTTTCTTATTAAGCCCGCGGCAGAAATACATCAATTATCCTGCCCATTCCGAAATGGCGAAAATGTTCGGTAAAAAGCGCTTAATGGTTCCCCTTGCCCTTCCTACAATTGCTTCACTCACTCCCGAGAATTACAAGATCTTTATTTATGATGAAGAGATCGAGGAAATCCCGACAGCGGTAAGGCCCGACATCGTTGGCATCACAACCCTTGCAGCCACGGCGGGAAGGGCTTTTGAACTCGGTGACCATTACCGTTCCCTTGGAGCAAAAGTCATCTATGGTGGGCCTTATGCCTCGTTCCTGATCGAAGAGGCCCTGAAACATGGTGACTCCGTAGTCGTTGGGGAAGCTGAAGGGAAATGGGAAAAGTGCCTTGCTGACTTTGAAAAAGGAGAGATCAAGCAGGTTTACGAATCTTCAGCATTGACAGAATACCACCGTCAAAAGCCGCCACGCTGGGACCTTGTCAGTATGAAGAAGATATTCCAGGTGGCTGTCCAGGTATCGAGGGGCTGCCCGTTTAACTGCGATTTTTGCCTTGTTTCCAGGATTTTTGGACGTAAAATGAGGTATCGTGAGATTGATAACGTCGTTGAGGAGATCATGGCAGCCCCTTCAAAATATTTCTTTTTTGTCGATGACAACCTGACCATCAACAAGCGTTATGCAAAAGAATTAATGAAAGCAATAAAGCCCCTTAATATTTCATGGGGATGCATGTGCAGCCTGGATGTTGCTACCGATGATGAACTTCTCCGGCTCATGGCCGATGCAGGCTGTTTCAACATCCTTGTGGGGTTCGAATCCCTTAATCCAGGCAGTCTCGACGAGACACAGAAACACCACAACCGCGGAGGATTCAGGCAAAAAGCCGAAGCGCTGTTCAGTAACGGAGCGTTTACTAGGCCCGGCGGGGATATCTCAATTTGGATGAAAGCCCGCCTTTCGTGGATAACCTTCAAGGAGTTTATCCTTACATCCGACAAAGACCGCAGGGCATTGTTCAGCTTTATTTTCAAACTTATCAGGTCGAAACAGATCGCAATAGACAAGGGCCTCGGGTTCCTGCTGTCTATGCTTGGGTATCACAGGCATGTGCGTCTGCATCACCTCAGGATGGATGAATACCGCAGACTGGTTATGTCGCAGGATACCGGGAAATGGAAACAGCAGATATGAAAGTTGAAACTACAGGTATTATTGGGGAAGGGAAAATGGGTACAAATCTTGCCCATTATATTATCGAATCCGGCATTGAAATCCGTTGGCTTGTAAGCCCGCTGGCCGATTTGCCGAAAATCTCCAGGAGTATCGAAAAAAAAATCAGGAGGCTTTATGAAAACGGTATAATCACGGATGATAAATATGACAAGCTTAGAAACTCAAGGGCTTCTTACGATATCAAAGTCCTTGCAGATTGTTCGCTTGTTATTGAAGCCGTGGCAGAAGAAACAGGACTTAAAAAACGTGTTCTTAACGAAACCGACTCAATATTGCAAGCTGATGCAATACTTGTTTCCAACTCTTCCTCAATCAATCCTTCGGTTCTTTGCCCTTCAAAAGCAAGAGAGAAGAATTTTGCAGGACTTCATTTCTTTTACCCGGTAAACCTTGTAAATATTGTTGAAATTGTCAGAGGGCCGGGCACATCCGGGGAGACTGTTGACAGGCTCACAGCTTTCCTGGACATCATTAAACGCAGGTTTATTATTCTTGAAGAGGAAGAAGGTTTTATCCTTAACCGCATTTTCCTTGATGTTCAGAATGAAGCCTACCGTATCGTCGGCCAGGCGAAGGCCAGCTGTGCCGACATCGACCAGGCTGTGAAAGGAAAACTTTTACCATCCGGCATTTTCGAATTTTTTGACCATGTGGGCCTTGATATTATGCTCGTGAGTATAAGGAATTATACAGCCCGCTACCCACATGCCGATTACTATACACCACTCATAAGCAAACTTGAAGAACTCACTTCCGAAGGGCATCTCGGAAGAAAATCAGGGCGGGGGTTTTTTGATTATACGGGAAATGAAACTTTTATCAAGTCTGCTTCTGCCAATCCTGAGGAACTTGAAGAAATCAGGAATCACCTTGAATTCACCTATAAAAATGCAGCCAGGAGGTTTATAACACACTCAGGCCTTACCATTGATGAACTTAACGAGGCATTAAAAGAATATTTTGGGACCGAACAAGGCCCCTTTGAATAATTCTGCGTATTTTTGTGTAAAGCAATAACATGAATAGTATGAAAAAAGCATTTGCATTTTTAGGGATATCATTAGCCGTAATCTTTTTTCTTGCCTTGGCTTTCAGGCCAATGAGCGCATCTGGTTCCGGTAAATATCTTGAAGGGAATCCTGAACTTCCCGATTCTGTGGCCAAAATCATCAAGAAAGCATGCCTTGATTGTCATGGTGAGGACGGAAATGGCATGGCAAAGTCCCATGTAAACTTTGGCAAATGGAATACATATGATGTCAAGAAACAGGCTGGCAAGGCAATGGATATAAGCAAAGAATTATCCAAAGGCGCCATGCCCCCGGGTAAGTGGCGGAAGAATAACGCCGACAATATCCCCACACAGGCTGAAGTTAACCTGATCAAAAACTGGGCGAAGGCACTTAATAATTAAATACTGAGAATGGCTGGAAAAGTTGTTATCACAGGGATGGGCATAGTCTCATCCCTTGGTTATGATTTAGAAACTTTCTGGAAGAACCTTGCAGGAGGTAAAAGCGGGGTGAAAAAGATTTCGCTTTTTGATGCGTCTTCATGTGCTACCAGGATTGCTGCTGAAGTTCCTCAGGAATTTGAAGAATTTTCAAGAACCCTGGTAAAAAAGCGTGCGGCCGGTCAAATGACAAGGGTTAGCAGGATGTGCCTTGTTGCGGCAAAACAGGCAGTTACACTTTCAGGACTGGATTTTGAAAAAGAGGATAAAACACGTTGCGCTGTAATCATGGGTGTTGTGAATACAGGGAATTCCAGCGTGGAAAAAGACACTTCTCCTCAAAATACAGTATTTAAAAGCATGACCAACTCCATGCCTGCCTGGATATCGCTCGAATACCAGTTGCTTGGTCCCAATTTTGCCATCAATACTGCTTGTGCGTCATCGGCCTATGCCATTGCCATCGGGATGCAGATGATTAAAAATAATATGATGGATATCGTGATTGCCGGAGGAGCCGATTCCATCATCAATCCCGAGGAAATCAATGGGTTTAATGCATTGTACGCATTGTCAGTTGCCAATGATCCTCCGGAAGCCGCAAGCCGGCCTTTTACATCCACGAGGGACGGGTTTGTGATCGGTGAGGGCGCAGGTGTGCTTATTCTCGAATCGGAAGAACATGCCCTTAAACGGAATGCCCCTGTTCATTGCGAACTTGCTGGCTACGCCCTTACCAGCGAAGGATATAACATCATGGCCCCGATGAAAGACGGCGCAGGAATGGCAGCCACGATCGAAAAAGCAATTGAAAACTCAGGCGTAGCTAAAAGCGAAGTAGGCTATATTAATGCCCATGGAACTTCCACCGAACTTAACGACCGTTATGAAACCATGGCCATAAAAAGGGTCTTTGGTGAACAGGCTTATCATATCCCGGTTTCATCATCAAAATCGATGATCGGGCACACTATCGGTGCTGCGGGAGCGATTGAGGGGATAATCACCATCCTCAGCCTGAAAAATAATATCCTTACTCCGACAATTAACTATACCGACCCCGACCCCGACCTGGACCTGGACTATGTCCCAAACGTAAGCAGAAACAAAGAAATCGAGGTGGCACTTTCAAATTCCTTCGGCTTCGGAGGCCATAATGCAACCCTGGTATTTAGAAAGTATCACGGAAATTAATATTTTTGCAAAAAAAATACTCAGAATGGCAAAAATCACAGAGAACACCCGGATCGAAGTCAGAGAGATTGTTTTAACGTTCTTTGCTGAAGAATGTGAAGCCGACAAATCACAGATCAACGATAACACAAGCATTATCAAGGATCTTGACGGAGATTCACTGATGTTTCTCGAGCTTATAGAAATCTTTAAAAAGAAATACAACCTTGATATAGAGCTGAAAACCATTGGAAAGTATGCCGTTAAACATCCGGTTGAGACCATTGGCCAGCTTATTGAAATGCAGATGCTGATCATTGAACACGAAAACCGCCTGCTGGAACTGGAAAAATAAATCCGTATTTGGCTGAAAATACAATTTCTTTCGTTTTTCCTGCATTTATAAGTGATTACAGGGATGACCCTTCACTTTCTGTTCCTGCTTTTAATGACGTATTTCAGGCTTATCTTACCATGGCAGCCAGTTCTGTCGGCAATGAGCTGCTTACGTTTCACCCTGGATCCAATCCCTTGCTTCAGGATGAACTCCTGAACCAGTATATTTCATATATCTATGGTTGCAGCAGTGCCGGAATCCTTTTAAATTCAGGAGTTAAACCGGTAATGACCGCCGGTTACAGCATGGGGATCTATGCAGCCCTTTATTCAACAGGCTCGATCTCGTTTGAAACCGGACTTCTCTTTATCCAAAAGGCATATGAATCAATAAGGCACACACTTCCCGGCAATCATTATGGAATGTGCGGAGTTATCGGTCTCAGCGAAAAAGACATCAGCGGAATCGCTGTACATCATAATCTAAACCTGGCAATTGTAAACCGAAACAGCGATCATTCATTTATTATTGCAGGCGATAGTTTTCATATCAATGTATTTCTGCTTAAAGCCAGGGATGAAGGTGCTTTACATGCACGCTCGCTTGGTGTCACCATCCCTTATCATACCAGCCTGTTAGCAGAAGCGGCAAAGCTTTTATCTGAAACTGTATTCACGGCGGATGTGCGGGCCCCGGAAATTCCAGTCATCTCAGTTCTCAGCCAGGAGCTGATACAAGCTTATAGATACACATTAGAGCTTCCCTGCCGCCTTCCACTCCCTTCTAAGCCTTAAAAGCGTGCGGAACATGGGTTCATCAAGACCTTGAGCTTTTCTTAAAACAGAAGCTTCACGCAACATCCCGGGAGGGGGCGTTGTATCGGAGGAAGGCAAACAGTGCAGGCGCTGATCACATGCCTCAAGTATCCATTCCCTTAAGCTATCATAAGGTGATTCACTTGAAAAATAAAACACAAATGGATGCAGGAGTTTATCTTCAGGAGATATATACCCTTCATTGACAGCATGCTTATAAAGCGGGGTACCGGGGTAGATCCTCAATCCGCCCGACATATATACCAGGTCGGCGGGGTTTATGTATTCATCAATAAAATCAATGGTTTCGTTAAAGGTCTTCCTGCTTTCACCGGGACCTCCGAAGAGAAAAAACCACATGGCGGGAAGATCGAATTCTTTGATAAGACTGGCTGTCCTGCGGATGTCGTCCATGGTAAATCCCTTGCGGAGGCTTTTAATCACCGATGGCGATGCGGAGTCAGGGGTTACATCGATCTGGGCAAAGCCGGCTTCTTTCATCAGGCCGAACAATTCCTTGCTGGTATTCCGGGGATTAACTCCCATGGTCCGGAGTCTGACCTTGAGTTTACGGCGGATCAATTCCCTACAGATCTCTTCAGCATGTCCTTTGGGTTCATTGAAAGTGGAATCGACAAATTCAAAAGTTATGGGTTTACCTATTCTGTCTGATGCTTCTTCAATCTCACTTACAATCGATACAGGTGACCGCAGCCTGTATTTCTTACCTTCCAGCAGGGGGTAAGAGCAGTAAAGACACTGAAGCGCACAACCTCGTTTGGTTTGTATGCTGTACACCCCTCTTTCGGTGTATTGATTAAAATCCAGCTTTTTGTCTATTGTCGAAAACGGCCGGCTTTCATAATCCTCCTCAATCCGCAGAAATCCGGATCCCTTACTGCTGCTTGTATAAACATTTGGAATCCCGCGGGCATCCCCTCCCCTCTCAAGCGTCTGAAGCAAGGTCAGAAGAGTTTCTTCTCCCTCTCCTGCAATCCCGTAATCGGCGCCGGTATATGAAAGTATCTCTTCAGGGAAAATGGTAAACCCGCTACCTCCCAATATAGACGGTGCCTTGCTTAGTTGCCTTGCCGGTTCGATGAATTTACGGTATGCTTCCTCAATATAGAACCTGCTCTAAACCTGTAAAATCAGGATTATAACTGAGGATAACCGATTCCAGGCTTCGGCCTTCATCGAACATGCCATCATAGATCCTGACGTCATAATAGTCTTTCAGAAAAGACGCAATCAAACAAATCCCGAGGGGAGGTACAGGATACGGGGATTTCTCAGTGTTTGTATTTACCAGGAGGAGTTTCTTCATATTACATCTTTCCCCTTTTTGATCAGCCACAGGCTTCCTACCCTTTCATGAAATTTTTCATACCGGAGGGTGGTTTTCATCACCGAATTAAAGAAATTATACTTTAGATAATCATGATCGGTGATCTGCTTCTTCACCTGGCTGTAAAATACTGTTCCCGGCATGGGCGTAAGGATTGTATAGCCTGCATACACCACGGGATTGCTTGCCGAATAGTCTTCAAGGGCCTTGAAATCATCCTCGGAATAGTCATTTGGGATTACATAATTTCCCCTGATCATGATATCGTTGTCATGAAAGACTTTAATGGCTTTGGCTATGTCGCTGGCAGGGGAAGCCTTGCGGTATTTCATCAGCTCTTCATCCCGGTATGATTCGAACCCGCAGATCACTACTTTTAATCCGCCTTTTGCCATCTTTCCGATGATTCCCGGGTGCATGGCAGCCACATCGGCCCTGATATCCATGATGAATGTCTTACGGATACCTTCTTCCAGTATCCTGTCGAACAGGGTTTCCATAAAACCCAGGTCGACAACGGTATTCGCGTCGGCAAACCGTACCACCGGGTAATCGGGAATTGAATGAAGCTCTGTGATCAGGCTGTCGATAGTCCTCTGGTAATACTTCCCCCTGAACTGCGGCCAGATCGAACAGAATGTACATTTATACGGGCAGCCCAGGGATGTATAAACATAGGTGCTTGGGTCGGGACTGCCGCCGACTTTGTAAGTACTGATCCATTTTTTCAGGGGCGCCCGCTCGGGCATCAGGTAGTCGGCATTGGCCGAATCCCAAATCCGGGGTTTGCTTGCGGTACGTTTTAATCCCGATCCGTTGTTCAGTAATATGCCGGGGACCGATTCAAGTGAATTCCTGCTCTCCAGGGTCTCAACAACATCCCTGAAAACATGAGGGCTTTGCCCCGGGCAAACCACGTCAACCGATGGATGAAAACAATCGAATGGAAGCAAGGTAGGATGTAATCCGCCTAAAACGGAAATAATCCGGGGATCAGCTTTTTTTGCTTCAGCAAATATTTCAAAAGTATAATAAAGTTCAGATGTAATAGCAGTACTGCCAACAATATCGGGTCTGAATTCAAGAACCAGCTTGTTAACAAGGGCAGCAAGAGAAGGATGTTCGGGCGACAGGTCAAACTCCCCTTTGGTGTCAAATAAAAGTACATCATGGTCTTTTACAGCAGCGGCAATAGTCATCAAACCCAGGGGCGGACCAATAAGTCTTTTGTGAATAAAAGGCTTCGCAGCTTCAGGTGCAAACTCAAGTATCCTGTTCTCCGGGGAGCGTGGTGTGTTAATGAGCAGGATTTTCATCGGCCAAATTTACGGTTTTTTGTTATTTTTGTTCAATTCAGCCAGAAACGATATCACAGCACATGCAAACCAACCCTGAATTCTGCCTAAAGACCGATGATCTGCGATGCTGTGTATTAATCCCTACTTATAACAATGGTGGAACCCTTGAAAGGCTGATCCATGATGTTCAGTCCATTACCGGGAATATTATTGTTGTCAATGACGGCTCAACAGATAATACTTCCGAAATACTTTCGGCGATCCCCGGGATACAGTCTTTTGCTTTTCCTGCCAACCGGGGCAAAGGCCGGGCGCTTCAGAAGGGTTTTGCATTGGCCATTGAGAAGGGCTATAAGTATGCTATTACCATTGACAGTGACGGGCAGCACAAGGTCAGCGATATCCCAAAATTCCTCAGGCTTATCGAGAAAGAGCCCGATAGCCTTATTGTCGGAGCCAGAAACATGGACGACCCGGTTGTTCCCGGCTCCAGCCGCTTCGGGCATAAGTTTTCGATTTTCTGGTTCCTTGTCGAGACCGGCCAGAAAATAGCCGATGTGCAAACAGGGTTTCGCCTCTACCCTCTTGAGAAAGTCGGTGCGATTAAGCATTTTTATACCGGGAAGTACGAATTCGAGGTGGAAATTTTAGTGCGGCTTGCATGGAGGGGAGTTAAACTGCTTTCGGTACCCGTTGAAGTTTATTATGCTCCGAAAGAAACCAGGGTTTCGCATTTCAGGAAAGGCCCTGATTTTACCCGTACCAGCATCCTTAATGCATTGCTGGTCATGATGGCTTTGCTTTGGGTGAGGCCGTTCATGTTTGCCAAAGGCCTGAAACGAAAGTCAATAAAGGGGTTTATCAAAGAATATATTGTTGACACAGCAGATTCCAATGCCAAAATCACATTTTCGGTAATGCTGGGCATTTTTATTGGTGTTATTCCCATATGGGGATGGCAAATGATGGTTGCATTCGGTCTGGCTCATTTTTTTAAATTGAATAAGTTTGTTACGGTTGCTGCCTCAAATATCAGTATTCCCCCTGTTCTTCCGCTAATACTGTATTTAAGTTATGAAACCGGGGGCCTTGTCCTGGGATCGAATAACACGGGGAACCATTATGCGTCGGGAATCGATTTTCATTGGATCAAAGCGAATTTTGTTCAGTATATTGTGGGAAGCCTTATTTTTGGCGTACTTCTGGCCATGGTACTTGGCAGCCTGACATACATGCTGCTGAAGATATTCAGAAAATCCAAAACGGCCTGATCCCCGGTTTAAATTGCATTATAGAATGATTACTGTTGCCTGATGTCAAACCTGTTTATCTCAATATATCACCTGTTTGCGCAAAAAAGATGGCTCTTCTGGCTCTTTTCAGGAACAGCCATGCTTTTTATTATTCTGGGCATTTCCAGGATACGGTTTGTTGAGGATATCTCGGGCAGTAATTCAAAAGTGGAAAATCAGTCCCGCTTTGATTTTGTCGTAAGCCATTTCAGGTTTGCCGAAAAACTGGTGATCAACCTTTCAATTGCCGATACTTCAGGGACTCTCAAAGAAGATGATCTTTGTTTGACAGCCGACAGCCTTGCAGTTACAATCAATTCGGCTTGCAGAGGGTACATCAGCAAACTGTATTACAAACCCGATGACTCGATCTTCCCTGAACTGATGTCATGTACGCGTGAATACCTTCCATTGTTTCTGGAAAATGGAGATTATTCCCTGATCGACACAATGATATCGCCAGGTAACATTGACAAGGCAATCAGCAAGGCCTACCGCCAGCTTATAACCCCAGCCTCTATTATCAGCAGGGGGCAGATAATCAACGATCCGCTCGGGATACAGGGTCTTGCCCTTGGGAAATTGAAGGCCCTGCAGGGAAGTGAACAGTATGAGTCATACAACGGATATATTATCAGCAAAGACCACCGTCACCTCCTTATTTTTATAAGTCCGTCGAATCCCCCCGGTGAAACCGGCAGGAACAGTGAATTTCTTAAAAAACTTGACCAGGTTATCGATAAAAAAGTTAATTCGGGGCGTGGGTTCAGAGCCGAATATTTCGGTGCGGCAGCAGTGGCAGTTGGTAATGCGGAACGTGTTAAAAAGGATATAATACTTACCCTGCTGATAGCTTTCATCGCAATCTTCTTGCTCCTTGGATTTTATTTCAGATCGTTGCTGGTTCCCGTTTTTGGACTGTTGCCTGCTGTTTTCGGTGGAGGGCTCGCTATTGCCATCATTGCTTTGATCAAAGGTTCCATCTCGGCGATTGCCCTTGGCATCGGTTCTGTGATACTGGGGCTCATCATTGATTATTCATTATATCTTATCAACCAGTATAGGAAATGCGGGGATATTAAGCAGACCCTTCGCGAGATGTCTCAAAGCATTGTTGTTTGCGCACTGACATCTGCAGGAGCATTTCTTTGCCTGGTTTTTCTTGATTCCAGCGTGCTTCATGACCTAGGGTGGTTTGCTTCAGTTAGCGTTGCAGGGGCAGCCCTGTTCGCACTGGTCTTCCTTCCTCAGATGTTCTCGGTACATTTTCATGAAAAATCCCCCTCAGTGTTTTCTTCCTTTATCGACAGGATAGGAAACATAAAGTTTGAAAGACAATATGCGCTCATTGCCGTTTTGGCGCTGCTTTGTTTTGCCAGCCTGTTTTTGTATAAAAAGGCAGGTTTTGAAACGGACATGAACACAATGAATTATATGGAGCCAGGCCTGAAGAAGGCTGGGGACAATCTGGACAGTTTATCAAACGGGAAACTAAAAAATATTTATATCGTCGCAACCGGATCTTCTCGCGAAGATGCTCTGAGGTTGAATGAAAGGTTGCAATCACGCATTGACGGACTTATCCGGAACGGGACCCTTGCAGGTGTTTCAGGGATAAGAACCTTGCTGATTTCGGATTCCCTTTCGGCCCTGCGTCTTATTAAATGGGAAACGGATTTTCCTCCTGAAAAATCACAAAAGATAATCGCTGATCTTGAACGGTCTGCTGCAAAAACCGGTTTTACACCAGGAGCTTTCAAGGGATTCCGCGAAATGATATCTAAATCGTATCAACCTCTGGGCAGCAGTTTAAAGTCCAGGTTTGAAAATGCATTATTCTCAGAATGGCTAAATGAAAGCCAGGGAATATATATGGTTTCGTGCATTGCAAGGGTAAAACCCATGCATGTTGAAAAAATTTACAGCGAATTCAGCAGATTGCCTGGTGTGGTGATCTTTGACAGGCAAAAACTTACC